>CAYYGQ010000006.1:0-3494 GCA_964471485.1 uncultured Sandaracinobacter sp.
CCGACACGCCGCAGTTCATCCGCGTCCGCGTCGAGTTGCAGCCCGACACGCCGGTGCTGGAAGGCACCACCGCCAGCCTGAACGCCGTCGGTTTCACCGGGGTGACGGAAATCCAGTTGTCGGGCAGCATGAGCGGGCAGAAGCCGCTGACGCAGAACGGCCCGTTCGGAGTGCCGGTCATTCCGGCGCGGCAGTCGGGCTTCGGGCAATTGCTGGAATCGGCGCCGCAGGTGGTCGAACGCGCCTCGACGCTGCTGGCGCGCCTCAACGACCTGTTCGACGACGAGAACCGCAACCGCTTCGGCAGCCTCATCGACAATCTCGACAGCATCTCCGCCGAGCTGGCGTCGCAGGGACCGGCCATCCGCGCCTCGGTGCAGGAACTGGAGGCGACGCTGAAGGCGGCGACCGCCGCCGCCAACAGCCTGGCGAGGGCCGGCGACAGCGCCAGCCGGCTGGTCGACAGCGACGCCCGGCCGCTCCTCGCCGAGCTGTCGAAGGCGGTGGCCTCGGCCGACCGCACGCTGGCAAGCGTCGACCGGCTGGCGACGGCGGCCGAACCGGGCGTCACCGGCCTCGCCACCGTCACCGTGCCGCAACTGAACCGGCTGATCGGCGATCTCTCCGACCTGAGCCGGCGGCTCGACCGGCTGGCGGCCAAGCTCGACGAGGATCCGGGCAGCCTGTTCTCTGGAAGCGAACAACTGCCGGAATATCGCCCGGAAGGGAGGAAGAACCGATGATTCGCCCGTTTCCCCTGCTGCTGCTGCTTGCTTCCTGCGGGCCGCTGGTGACCATCGGCGCTTCCGGCCCGCGCGCCGAATCGCTGCTGACGCTGAGCGCCGAGCCGGCCGCGCCCGTCTCCGATGCGGAGTCGCCCGACATCGGGCTCGACATGGCCAACGCCGTCGCCGTCGAGACTCCGGCCGTTCCGGGCGCGTTGCAGACGCTTCGCATTCCGGTCCATGTCTCCGATACCGAAATCCGCTATGTGCCGGTGGCGCAGTGGAGCGAGCAGCCGAGCCGGCTGTTCCGGCAGTTGCTGGCCGACCGGCTGGCCGCCGACGGCGTCGCCGTCGTCGATCTTCGATCCTCGGGGCGGATGCCCGGCCGCCGCCTGACCGGGCAGTTGCTGGCTTTCGGGGTCGATGTCCGTGGCGGGCAGCGGGTGCGGGTGCGCTATGACGCCACGCTCGCCGACGGCCAGGGCATCCGCCAGCGCCGCTTCGAGGCGGAAGAGCCGCTGGCGACGGTGGACGGCGGCAGCGTCGCCGCGGCGCTGAACCGCGCCGCCAACCGGCTGGCGGGCGATGTGTCCGGCTGGGCGCGCGCCACGCCGGCAGGCGTTCCCGGAAGCGTTCTTGACCGTGGTTCCGATGGACGCTAACGCCGGGCGCCTGTGGCAAGCGCCCGAGATCAGGGGCGGGGTAGCTCAGCTGGTTAGAGCACAGGATTCATAACCCTGAGGCCGCGGGTTCAAGTCCCGCCCCCGCCACCATCCGTTTTTTTCCGTGCCATTCGTCTTCCGCCGGCATGCGGTCGCCGTTTTCCTGTTGGGTTCGGGGCGCGCCTGTGCGATGTTCGGGGCAAGGGAAGGGGGACGTATGACGGATGATCTGGCGAGGCCCGCCCGCGGTCTCGATCGGCGGCAACTGCTGGCCGTGGCCGGCGCCGGCGCCCTGGCTCTGGGCCATGGCGCGGCGCGGGCGCAGGCCGGCAGCGAAGGCGGCGGCGCGCTGGTCTTCACCCACACCACGGTCGTCAACCCCGACGCCACGCAGGAGGATGTGGCGCTCGCCGTGGTCGGCGACCGCATCGCCGCCATCGGGCCGACCGAGGAAGTGCTGCGGCGCTATCCGGGCGCCGACCTTTACGACGGGCGCGGCAAGGCCATTCTTCCCGGCCTCATCAATTGCCACATGCACATGATGCAGGTGATCGATCGCGGCTTCAACGAGGATTTCGGCTTCCCCAACAGCGTCCGCCTGTCGCCGTCGCCGCAAAGCCTGCTTTCGGCCGACGAGCGGCAGTTGATGATGCAGGTGGCGGCGCTGGAAGCCATCCGCACCGGCACCACCACCATCGTCGAGAATGTGTCGAACATCCGGCCCAACGCCGCCACGCTGGCCGCCACCGGCCTTCGATGCGTGTTCGCGGAAGCGGTGCGCGACGCCGAGAATGTGCCCGGCCCGATGGCGCCCGAAGGGCTGGCCAACACCAGCGAGGCGCCGCGCTTTTCGCCGCGCCTTCGCGACGAGGGGCTGCAGCGAATCCACGATCTGTTCAGCGCCTGGCACGGCAAGGAGAACGGCCGCATCCGCGTGTTCCCGGCGGCGGGCCTTGCCGAAACCTCGTCCCCGGAACTGCTGCGGGCGCTGCGCGAATTCGCCGATGCCCACGACCTCGGCTATACCATCCACCTGTCGCAGACCACCTGGGAACGCGACTTCATGCAGAAGTGGCACGGGCTGACGCCGCCGGCCTTCCTCGACCGCCACGGTTTTCTCGGGCCGCGACTGTTCGCGGCGCACTGCCGCTATGTCGACGACGCCGACCGGCTGCTGCTGGGCGGGCGCGGCGTCATCGTTTCGCACCAGGCCAATATGGCGGCGAACCGGGGGGCGCTGCCGCCGATCGCCCGGCTGCGCGCCGCCGGATGCAGGATCGCCCTTGGCACCGACAACAACACCAACGATCTGTTCAGCGTCATGAAGGTGGCGCTGCTGACCGAGCGCATTTCCCGCGCCGACGATGCCCGCCCCGGCATGCGGCCGCAGCCCGAAGACATGCTGGCCGACGCCGCGCAAGGCGGGGCGGCGGCCGTCAACCAGGAGGCCGACCTCGGCCCCCTCGACGTGGGGCGGAAGGCAGACCTCATCGTCGTCGACACCATGAAGCCCTATCTGCAACCGCACGGGCGCATCCTGTCGGCCATCGTCCATGGCGGCAATTCGTCCGACATCGAATCGACCATGGTCGACGGCCGCTTCCTCATGCGCGGCAACAGGGTGCTGGCCATGGACGAACCGGCCATCGTCGCCGCCGCCGCCCGGGTGTCGAAGCGGGTGTGGGACCGGGTGCGCGAAGCCAACCCGCCGATCCCGATCCCGCGCGAGCCACGGCCCGTCACCTGAGGCCGGTGATCAAAGCCTCTCGCAGCGCCCTCAGCACCAGGGCTGACGGTGGCCGGTCCATCGGCGCGCCAGCTTCTCGCGGACCAGCGAGTCGCCGATCGACTCGCCGTGCCGGACCACGATCCGCAACGAGCGGCCATATATATCCTGGTCACGGGCGCCGGATGCCCGGATTTCGAAAGGCCCCTCGTTCAGCAGTTCGATGAGCCGGTCGGTGGCCGCCATGCCCAGCGCATATTCCCGCTGGCATTGCGGGCTGCCGATTTCCGGGGTGTCGATGTCGGCGATGCGGATTTTTTCTCCGTGCAGCCAGAATGTGTCGCCATCGACGACGCATGTTTCCCGCCGCGCCCCGCAGCG
>CAYYGQ010000006.1:3504-24628 GCA_964471485.1 uncultured Sandaracinobacter sp.
GTCGAACCTTGCCTGAACGAGCGGCGTTTCGGCGGACGCCGCCGCGTCATTCGCCGCGCCGAGGCCGAGGGCGCCGCGATCGACCGCGAACATGAACATTCCGCCGATGGCGACGGTGGCGAGGAACAGCGCCAGCGCGGCGGCGAATGGTGGTCTTTCCTGCTTCCGGTCGAAGGGCCGGTTCGCCCGCCGCCTGCTGCTGCGGCCGCCCCGCTTCATTTCGATCGCCGTCCCCGGTCGGCGGGGCTGGCCTGCTTCGTCTTTTGGGGCGTTTCCCGGCATGGTCGGATCACGGCGGGCCGGGGGCATGCTTTACCGGCGCCCGCTGCGTTCGCCGCAACCCCGACTCTGCTCTTCGCGGCCGGGATGTCTGTGGCCGCTCGTTGCGGATCGTGGTTCGGCATCGGATGGGGCATCGCCAGCCGTGGCGCCAGGGCGTGACGCAGCGCCGGATTGCCGCGGACGGGCCAGCCGTCCGCAGCAATCCGGCGGGTTCATTGCTCGGGAGAACGGCCCTCCTAAAGGGCGCTGTTCGCCTGCCGCCGGCGCCGGCTGGCGGCGCCGATCACGGCGAAGCCGGCCAGCAGCATGGTCCATGTGGGCGCCTCTGGCACGGCGCCGGGGGTGACGCTGCCGCCATCGCTGCCATCGTCACCGTTTTCGTCCGCCGTAACGGCGGCGAGCGAGAAATTATCCAGCCCCCAACTGGCGCTGGTGTTCGCCAGCGGGCCGAAGGACACGCCCTGGGTCTGGAAGCCCAGCAGGATGCTTGGCATGTTGTGCTGGAAGACGAAGTCGTAATGAACGACGGTGTCCATGAGGTTCGCGTCCCCAAGCAGGTCGCTTCCCGTGGACAGGATCGTTCCCGGCCCGCCGGCGCCGGTGCCGAAGGCGTTGCTGGCGTTCCAGAGGATGGGTGTGCCGTCGAAGCTGAACGCGAAGCCCTCGGTCGCGGGGTCGCCGCCGACCGCATCCCAGCCGTCCTCGAAGGCGAGATCGAATTGCAGGTGCAGCGTGATCGGCTGCACGCCGGTGCCAAGGCCGACACCGCTCATCATGAAGATGGCGTAATCCAGCCCGGACCCTTGCAGATAGCTGCCGCCGAAAACGGCGGCGAGCGGGCTGCCGCCCGGCACCGAGGCAAGGGCAGGCGCGTCCATCAGCAGATTGGGTGCATCGACATTGACCCATGGGCCAACGGATTCATAATAGGGATTTACCGGATCCTCGAACGTCGTCGACCAGATATTGGCGTCCGCTGCCGATACCGCAGTGGGGCCGGTGAGGGCCGCCATTGTCAGAAAGGCTGTTGCGACTTTGCATCTATTGTTCATATCTGTCTCCTATACGGTCATCGGATCATCATCTCTCCCGAGTTGGTTGCCGGCCTCTGGCCGGGCGCGGATGCTACGCCTCTGGCCGGCGATGGTCTATCGAAAATCAGGGTTAACCACGCCCCCCGGCGCGATTGCACGCTTATTCGTCTTCATTCGTCGGCGAGGCCGTAGGGGGCGCGGGCGCGGTGCAGTTCGTCCGACAGCAGGGCGCGGCCGAGCGGCGGCAGCGCGCGGGCCGCGCAATGGGCGCGGTGGCAGAGCCGGCAGTTGAGACCGATCGGCGTGCCGCCCCCCGGCCCCGGATCGGGGTTGCGGCGGGCATAGACCAGGTGGCGGGCATGGTCGGCGGCGCAGCCGAGGGCGATGGCGCGCTCGACCCGCGGTTCCTCGAAACCGCCGCCGCCGGCGCGGACGGTGCGGCCGATCGAGAAGAAGCGCTGGCCGTCCGGCAGCTCGATCCACTGGGTGACGATTTCGCCCGGGGTGCGGAACAGATTGTGCACCGACCACAGCGGGCAGCCGCCGCCGTGGCGGGCGAAGGGAAAGCCGGCGCCGTCCAGCCGCTTCGAGACATTGCCGGCCGGATCGACGCGGATGAAGAAGAAGGGCACCCGTTCCTGCCCCGGCCTTTGCAGGGTGGTGAGGCGGTGCGCCGTCTGCTCGAAGCTGGTGCCGAACAGCCGGGAGAGCGCCTCGATGTCGTAGGCGCGCGCCTCCACCGCCCTGGCGAAGGCAGCGTAGGGCATCAGCATGGCGGCGGCGGTATAGCCGGCAAGGGTGCGGCGGGCGAGGCGGCGGCCGCTTTCGCCGCGAAAGCCGCCCTCGTCCACCAGGGCATCCAGATCGGCCCGGCAGCAAAGGTTCGCCAGTTGCACGGCCAACTGGAAGCGGCGGCCGGCATGGTCGAGCGAGTCGCTGATCAGAATCTGCTCGTGGTGGCGATCGTAGCGGCGGATCGAGCCCATCAGCACGTCGGGCGGTAGATAACGCACCTTGAGGCCATGGCGGGCGCGCAGATGCGCTTCGAAGCCGCCGTCGGCGGCGAGGCGTTCGGCCAGCGCCTCGCCGGCGTCTTCCAGCGGCGGGAAATGGTTGCGCCGCTCGCCCAGAAAGCGGCGCACATCGGCCACCGGGTCGTCCGGCGCCCGGCCGTCGTCGCCGGCTGGAATCCAGCCGTCGGCCACCCGGTCGGCCAGCGCCGCCCGGTCGGCCAGCGCGGCGCCGTGCAGCCGCAGCACCGCTTCGGCGATGCCGGGGAAGTTGGTGGCGACATCGGCCACTTCGAGCGGCGGCAGGTCGATGTCGGCGAACAGCGGGTCGCGCAGCATCTGCCGCAGCCGCGCCGCCAGTTGCGGCCCCTCGTCGCTGGCGAGTTCGGCCATGTCGAGCTTGTAGGTGCGCACCAGGCGCAGCAGCAGATCGGCGGTGACCGGGCGCTGGTTGCGCTCGAGAAGGGCGATGTAGGAAGGGGAAATGTCGAGATCGGCGGCCATCTGCGCCTGGGTGAGGCCGAGATCGCGCCTTAGCCGCCGCAGCCTCGGCCCCAGATAGGTGGTTTTCGCGGCCGCCACCGGCTCCTCCGTCAATATCTTACAATATTACAGCATATGCTTGTAAAGATTTACAGGATGACGGCAAGCCCGCTGTCGTCGCGCCGCCGCTGCTGCCATGAGCGACATATTCCTTCATGAAAGTGGCTGCAAATGACCTATCAAAACAACATCGACGACATCGGCGCACTTCTCGATCGGGCGCCGCAAAGCTGGCGCGGGCTTCGGCCCGAGGCCGTCGCCCGCATGCAATGGCAGAATCGCTTCCGCACCGGCCTCGACATCGCCCGCTACACCGCCGCCATCCTCCGCCGCGACATGGCCGCCTACGATCGCGACCCGGCCAACTACACCCAGTCGCTGGGCTGCTGGCACGGCTTCATCGCCCAGCAGAACATCCTGGCCGTCAGGAAGCATTTCGGCGCCACCAGGGGCCGCTACATCTATCTGTCCGGCTGGATGGTGGCGGCGCTTCGCAGCCGTTTCGGCCCGCTTCCAGACCAGTCGATGCACGAGAAGACGGTGGTGCCGGACCTGATCGAGGAAATCTATGGTTTCCTTCGCCAGGCCGACGCCCGCGAACTGGGGCTGTTGTTCCGCGCGCTCGATTCCGCCCGCGCCAAGGGCGACGGCGCCGCCGAGGCCGACCTGTTGCAAAAGATCGACGGCTTCGAAACCCATGTGGTGCCGCTGATCGCCGACATCGACGCCGGCTTCGGCAACGCCGAGGCGACCTATCTGCTGGCGAAAAAGATGATCGAGGCCGGCGCCTGCGCCATCCAGATCGAAAACCAGCTGTCGGACGAAAAGCAGTGCGGCCACCAGGACGGCAAGGTGACGGTGCCGCACGAAAGCTTCCTCGCCAAGCTCAGCGCCGTTCGCCATGCCTTTCTGGAACTGGGGGTGGAGGACGGCATCATCGTCGCCCGCACCGATTCGCTCGGCGCCGGCCTGACCAAGGAAATCGCCCATGTGCGCGAGAAGGGCGACCTTGGCGACCAGTACAACGCCTTCCTCGATTGCGACGAGGTGGCGCCCGGTGCCATCGGCCACGGCGAGGTGTTGATCAGCCGCGACGGCAAATTGTGGCGGCCGAAGCGGCTGCCGAGCAACCTCTACCAGTTCCGCCCCGGCAGCGGCGAGGACCGCTCTGTGCTCGATTGCGTCACCGCGCTTCAAAACGGCGCCGACCTGCTGTGGATCGAGACCGCCGTGCCCAGCATCGAGCAGATCGGCCGCATGGTCGGCCGCATCCGCGAACAGGTGCCGGACGCCAAGCTGGTCTACAATAATTCGCCGTCGTTCAACTGGACCCTGAACTTCCGCCAGCAGGTCTACGACGCCTGGAAGGAAGAGGGCCGCGATGTCTCGGCCTATGAGCGCGACGCGCTGATGAGCGTGCTTTACGACGGCACCGCGCTGGCCGCCGAAGCGGACGAGCGCATCCAGAACTTCCAGAAAGAGGCGGCGAGAGAGGCCGGCATTTTCCACCATCTGATCACGCTGCCCACCTATCATACCGCAGCGCTTTCGACCGACAATCTGGTGAAGGACTATTTCGGCCGGGCGGGGATGCTGGGCTATGTCGAGCATGTGCAGCGGCAGGAGATCCGCCAGGGCATCGCCTGCGTCCGCCACCAGAACATGGCCGGTTCCGACATCGGCGACGACCACAAGGAGGTTTTCGCCGGCGAAGCGGCGCTGAAGGCCGGCGGCGTGCACAACACCATGAACCAGTTTTCCTGACACAGGCTTTGAAGGAGAAAGACCATGCCCGAACCAGCGACCGCCAGGCCGATCTTCTCGAACGAGGATTTCGAGCTGCTGAAGAAAGCGGTGCACGAATATCTGCTTCGCCATGCCGACGACGCCGATTCGACGAAATATTCCAATCTCTATCACCGCCTCGGCCGCCACCGCGGCGCGGTACCGGCGGCCTGATTGGCGATCATGGCCGGGCGGCGGCGCCCGGCCATTGCGGAACATGCGAACATAAAGGATGCCACCGATGATGAAGCGCTCCGGCCTTGGCGTTGCCGCCAGCCTTGTCGACTTTCTGGAGCGGGAAGCGCTGCCGGGAAGCGGCGTCGACGCCGACGCCTTCTGGCGGGGCGCCGCCGATATTTTCGCCCGCTTCGCGCCGGAAAACCGGGCGCTGCTGGAGGTGCGCGCCCGGTTGCAGCAGCAGATCGACGCCTGGCATCTGGCGCGGCGCGGCCGGCCGCTGGATCAGGCCGGCTATCGGGCCTTCCTGGGCGAGATCGGCTATCTGGCGCCGGAACCCGCTCCGTTTCGCATCGGCACTGAAGCGGTCGACGCCGAAGTGGCGACGGTCGCTGGCCCGCAACTGGTGGTGCCGGCCTCGAACACGCGCTTTGCGCTGAACGCCACCAACGCCCGCTGGGGCAGCCTTTACGACGCCTTCTACGGCACCGACGCCCTGCCGGGCGCCCCAAACCCCGGCGGTGGTGGCTATGACGAAGCGCGCGGCGCCGCCGTCATCGCCCGCGTCGGGGAATTTTTGCACAACGCCATTCCCGGCTGGGAACAGGCGCTTTCCCCCGGTGGCCGCCATCCGGCGCTGGTCGGCCGCAACGAGGGCGGGCTGTTGTTCCGCCACCACGGCCTGCACATCGAACTGGTGATCGACGCCGCCCACCCGGTCGGCCGCCATGCGCCGCACCACATCGCCGACGTGGTGCTGGAAGCGGCCGTCACCACCATCGTCGACCTGGAGGATTCGGTGGCCGCCGTCGACGCCGAGGACAAGGTGGCGGTGTACCGCACCTGGCTTGGGCTGATGAAGGGCGATCTTTCGGCAAGCTTCGAGAAGGACGGCCGCCGCCGCACCCGAAGCCTGGCGCCCGACCGCGCATGGCGGACGCCGGACGGCCAGGCCTTCACGCTGCCCGGCCGCAGCCTGCTGTTGGTCCGCAATGTCGGCCATCTGATGACCACCCCGGCCGTGCGGCTGGCGGACGGCGGCAATGCCCCCGAAGGCATATTGGACGCCATCGTCACCAGCCTGATCGCCCTTCACGACCTGAAGGGGCAGGGAAGGTTCCGCAACAGCCGCGCCGGTTCGCTCTATATCGTCAAGCCGAAGCTGCACGGTCCCGACGAGGCCGCCTTCACCGACCGCCTGTTCGACGCCGTCGAGGATCTGCTCGGGCTTCGCCGCCATAGCATCAAGATCGGCGTGATGGACGAGGAGCGCCGCACCAGCGCCAACCTCGCCGCCACCATCCACGCCGTCCGCGACCGCATCGCCTTCATCAACACCGGCTTTCTGGACCGCACCGGCGACGAACTGCACACGTCGATGCAGGCCGGGCCGATGCTGCGCAAGGCAGCGATGAAGGAAAGCGCCTGGATCCGGGCCTATGAAGCGCGAAACGTCGGCATCGGCCTTCGCTGCGGCTTTTCCGGGCGGGCGCAGATCGGCAAGGGCATGTGGGCGGCGCCCGACCGCATGGCCGCCATGCTGGCGGAAAAGATCGCCCAGCCGCTGGCCGGCGCCAGCACCGCCTGGGTGCCCAGCCCGACGGCGGCGACCCTCCACGCCCTGCATTACCACGCCGTCGATGTGTTCGCCCGCCAGCGGCAGCTGGCCGGGGCGGATATTCCAGGGCTTGAGCCGCTGCTCGCCATTCCGCTTGCGGAAAGCCCCGACTGGACGGGGCGGGAAGTCCGGGACGAACTGGACAATAATGTGCAGGGCATTCTTGGCTATGTGGTGCGCTGGATCGACCAGGGCATCGGCTGCTCGAAGGTGCCCGATCTGGGCGACATCGCCCTGATGGAAGACCGGGCGACGCTCAGGATCAGTTCGCAGCACATCGCCAACTGGCTGCGGCACGGCGTCTGCACCCGGGCCGAGGTGGACGATTCGTTCCGGCGCATGGCGGCCAGGGTGGACGCCCAGAACGCCGCCGACCCGGCCTATCGGCCGATGGCCGCCAGCCTTGAGGACAACATCGCTTTCCAGGCGGCGCGGGCGCTGGTGTTCGAGGGAACGGCGCAGCCGAACGGCTATACCGAGCCGATCCTGCACGAAGCCCGCGCGCGGATCAAAGAGCGGATCATGGACGGGGGGTGACGCGGTTTTTTGACAGCGCGGCGCCGCTGTCTCTTCCGGCAGATTGCACGGCAAGGGCGCGCCAGCTTAAGATGGTCGACGGCCGGAGGGAAGAGGATCGTCGATGAGGAATGCGGAACGCAGGCATGGTTCGGCCGGGGCGATCGATCGAAAGGCGCTGCCTCCTTCCGCCGCTCTGCGCGCATTCGCGGCGGTCGGCCACGCGCAGGGGGTGCGGAAGGCGGCGCGTTCGCTCAGCCTGGATCACGCCGTGGTCAGCCGGCACATCCGCGCGCTTGAGGACTGGCTGGGCACCCCGCTTTTCCGCCGTGCCGGCGGCCAGCTGGCCTTCACCGAAGCCGGCGCCCGCTATTACCAGCGGGTGTCCGCCGCCTTCCGCGAGCTTGCCTCCGCGACCGCGGAGGTAATGGAGCATGAAGCGCAGCGGAAGCTGCAATTATGGTGCGTTCCGGGCTTCGCCACCCAATGGCTGGCGAACCGCATGGCCGGGTTCGAGCAGCTTCACCCCGAATATCGGGTCGAGCTTCGCCCCACCGATTCGAGGGCCGATCTGGCCGCCTATGATGCCGACATCGACATCCGTTTCTATGGCGACACTTGGCCGCCGTCGCCGGGCGGCAAGGGCCTGCGCTTCGTCGAGCTGGCCCGCCCGGAACTGATGGCGGTCGCCAGTCCGAAGCTGGCGGAGCAATTGTCGGGCCTGCGCTCGGCGGCCGAACTGGTCAGCGATCTGCTGCTGCACGAAGAGCATGACGAGCAATGGCGGGAATGGTTGCAGCGGAACGGCGTGAAGGTTGCGCTTCCGCTGCCGGGGCCGCGCCTCTGGCACGCGCATCTTGCCATCGCCGCCGCCCGGCTCGGCCGCGGCGTCGCGCTGGCGAACCGTTTTCTCGTCGGCCAGGAGCTGGATAGCGGCGACCTTGTCGAAGTGCTGCCGCCGGGGGCGCGCAGGATCACCATGGGCGCCTATGTGTTCGTCGCCCGCGAGGATCGCTGGTCGGTTGCAGCGGTCGCGGCGCTTCGCCGCTTTCTGCAAGCGGAAGCAGCGGCCTGATGGTGCGCTAGAGGCACCATCATGAACATTCTTGGCACCTTGTTATCTTTTGCCGATGTGCGACTATTGCCAGGCGACATTTGAGGGAATGTCGCTGACGACGAAGAACGACGCAACGGAAATCGAATAGATGGCGCCTGCCGCCTGAACTCGTACCGGATATTCTTCCGGGCGACCGCCTGCATATTGGCTTCGATTCCGCGCGCATATCGGGGAGATTGACGGATCATGGCGGTTGGTGGTGTTTCCCGGGGGGATATTCGTGGATTGGCGCGGAAGTCGCCGGGCGAGGCGGCGATACCGGATCTGTCCGCTTTCTGGATGCCGTTCACCGACAACCGTTCGTTCAAGGCGAATCCGCGCCTGTTCGCGGCGGCCGAAGGCATGTATTATTACACGCCGGACGGGCGGGCGGTGCTGGACGGCACGGCGGGGCTTTGGTGCGTGAACGCCGGCCACGGCCGGCGTTCGATCGTCGAGGCCATCCAGCGCCAGGCGGAGGCGCTGGATTATGCGCCGTCTTTTCAGCTGGGGCACCCGAGGGCCTTCGAACTGGCGAACCGCCTGGCGGCGCTGATGCCCGAAGGGCTGGACCGCATCTTCTTCACCAATTCCGGTTCGGAATCGGCCGACACGGCGCTGAAGATGGCGCTGGCCTACCATCGCGCCCGCGGGGAAAGCGGCCGCACCCGGCTGATCGGCCGCGAACGCGGCTATCATGGCGTCAATTTCGGCGGCATGTCGGTCGGCGGCATCGGCGGCAACCGCCGCAGTTTCGGAACGCAGCTCTGGGGCGTGGACCATCTGGCGGCGACGCCGCGCGCCGATGCCCCCTTCACCCCCGGACAGCCCGGCGGCAACGAGGATCTGGCCGAAGAGCTTGAGCGGCTGGTGGCGCTGCACGGGCCGGAATCGATCGCCGCCGTCATCGTCGAGCCGGTGGCCGGCTCGACCGGCGTGCTGATCCCGCCGCGCGGCTATCTCGAACGATTGCGCGCGATCACCGCGCGCCACGGCATTCTGCTGATCTTCGACGAAGTGATCACCGCCTTTGGCCGGCTGGGCACGGCAACCGGGTCGGACTATTTCCATGTGAAGCCCGACATCCTCACCCTGGCGAAAGGGCTGACCAACGCGGCGGTGCCGATGGGCGCGGTGGCCGCCAGCCGCGAGGTCCACGACACCATCGTCAACCGGGCCTCGGGGGGAATCGAGTTTCCGCACGGCTATACCTATTCCGGGCATCCGCTGGCGGCGGCGGCGGGCATCGCCACGCTCGATGTCTATGAAGAGGAGGGGCTGTTCGAGCGGGTCGGCGCCCTTGAGGCGCGCTGGGAACAGGCCGTGCACAGCCTGCGCGGCCGCCCGCATGTGATCGACATCCGCAATCTGGGGCTGGTGGCCGGGATCGAGCTTCAGCCGCGGCCGGACGCGCCCGGAAAGCGGGCCTATGAAGTGTTTCAGCGCTGTTTCGACGACGGTGTGCTGATCCGCATCACCGCCGACATCATCGCGCTGTCGCCGCCGCTCATCGTCAGCGAATCCGAAATCGACGAGATGGTCGAACGGGTCGCCACGGCGCTGGGAGCGGTCGCATGACGATGGAGCCTGTTTCCCGCGAACTGAAAGCCAGCCTGAAGCCGCGCCATGTGGCGATGATCGCCATCGGCGGCATCATCGGCGCTGGCCTGTTCGTCGGTAGCAGCACCGCCATCGTCACCGTGGGGCCGGCGGTCATCGTCAGCTATCTGCTGGCGGGACTGCTGGTCATTCTCGTCATGCGCATGATCAGCGAGATGGCGGTTGCGCAGCCGGGCGTCACCGCCTTTCCCGACTTCGCCCGCTCGGGCCTTGGCGACTGGGCCGGTTTCGTCACCGGCTGGCTCTACTGGTATTTCTGGGTGGTGGTGGTGGCGATCGAGGCCATCGCCGGCGCCGCCATCCTGCAATTGTGGATGCCGCAGTTCGAAGTCTGGCAGATCGGCATCGTGCTGCTGGCGGTGGGGACGGGGATCAACCTTCTGTCCACCGGCTCTTACGGCGAGGCGGAATTCTGGCTGTCGTCGATGAAGATCGCCGCCATCCTCGTGTTCATCGCCCTGGCCGCGGCCTTCGCCTTCGGCCTGACAGCGCCCGCCGGCCCGACCTTCGGCAACCTGTTCGCCCATGGCGGCTTCGCGCCGATGGGCTGGATCGCGGTGCTGGGCGGCATCACCACGGTGATCTTCTCGATGACCGGGGCCGAGATCGTGGTGGTGGCGGCGGCGGAGTCCGAGGATCCGGCGCGGACGACGGCCACCATCACCGGCACCGTCATCGCCCGCATCCTGATCTTCTATGTGCTGTCGATCAGCCTGATCGTCGCCGTCATTCCGTGGAGCGATGTCGTCTCCGGCCTGTCGCCCTTCGCGACGGCGCTCGACGCCATGCACATCCCCTATGCCGGGACCATCATGAACGCGGTGGTGCTGGTGGCGGTGTTTTCCTGCCTCAATTCCGGCATGTACGTGACCTCGCGCGTGCTGTTTTCGCTGGCGGCCCGAGGCGAGGCGCCGCAGTCGCTGGTGGCCATCAACAGGCGCGGCGTGCCGGCGCGCTCGATCCTGTTCGGCAGCCTGTTCGGCTATGCGGCGCTGGCGGCCTCGGTGGTTTCGCCCGGTGTGGTGTTCAACTTTCTCGTCAGCGCCTCGGGGGCGCTGATGGTCGTCGTCTACATGCTGCTTGGGCTGGCGCAGTTGCGGGTTCGCGCCCGGGTGGGGCGCGAGGCCCCCGAACGGCTGACGGTGCGCATGTGGCTGCATCCATGGGGCAGCCTGCTGGCGATTGCCGGGATGCTGGGCGTGCTGGTGGCGATGGCGCTGACGCCTGGATTGGCCAGCCAGTTCTACGCCAGCATGTTGACGGTCGCCGTGGTGGTGGCGGCCTATCTGGTGCGGCGCCTGCTGCTGGCCCGGCGCCAGGCCGGCGGCGCGGCCGATTCTGTTCTGGAAGGGTAGGGAATCTGCATGCGGGCGATCGATCATTATATTGCCGGGTTCGTTGGCAAGGGCGAAGGCCGCACGGCCGAGGTGCTCGATCCGAACCAGGGCCGGGCGCAGGCAAGGGTGGTGCTGGGAACGGCGCTGGATATCGACGCCGCGGTGGCGGCGGCGCGGGCGGCGCAGCCGGCCTGGGCGGCGGTCAATCCGCAGCGCCGCGCCCGTGTGCTGTTCAACTTCAAGGCGCTGGTGGAACAGCATATGGAGGAGCTGGCGCATCTCCTCAGCTCCGAGCACGGCAAGGTGGTGGCGGATGCCAAGGGCGATGTGCAGCGCGGCCTCGATGTCGTCGAGTTCTCGTGCGGCATCCCGCATCTGCTGAAGGGCGAATATACCGAAGGCGCCGGCCCCGGGATCGACGTCTATTCGATGCGGCAGCCGCTGGGCGTGGTGGCGGGGATCACGCCGTTCAATTTCCCGGCCATGATTCCGATGTGGATGTTCGGGCCGGCGATTGCCTGCGGCAACGCCTTCATCCTGAAACCGTCCGAGCGCGATCCGTCGGTGCCCGTCCGCCTGGCGCAACTGATGCGCGAGGCGGGCGCGCCCGAGGGCATCCTGCAAGTGGTGCACGGCGACAAGGAAGTGGTGGACGCCATCCTCGCCCACCCGGACATTGCCGCGGTCAGCTTCGTCGGCTCGTCCGACATCGCCCACTATGTCTATCGCCAGTGCGCGGCGGCGGGGAAGCGCGTGCAGGCGATGGGCGGCGCCAAGAATCACGGCATCGTCATGCCGGACGCCGATCTCGACCAGGTGGTGAACGACCTTTGCGGCGCCGCCTTCGGTTCGGCGGGCGAGCGCTGCATGGCGCTGCCCGTGGTGGTCCCGGTCGGCGCGAAGACGGCAGAGGCATTGCGCGACAAGCTGGTGCCGGCGATCGCGGCGCTTCGCGTCGGGGTCTCGACCGATCCCGAGGCGCATTATGGCCCGGTGGTGACGGCCCAGCACAAGGCGCGGATCGAGCGCTATATCCAGATGGCCGTCGACGAAGGCGCCGAACTGGTGGTCGATGGCCGCGGTTTCACCCTTCAGGGGCATGAGGATGGCTTTTTTGTCGGCCCGACGCTGTTCGATCATGTGAAGCCGTCGATGCGAAGCTACGAGGACGAGATTTTCGGGCCGGTGTTGCAGATGGTGCGGGCAGACAGCTTCGAGGAGGCGGTCGCGCTTCCCTCCCGCCACGCCTATGGCAACGGGGTCAGCATTTTTACCCGGAACGGTCATGTCGCGCGCGAGTTCGCCCAGCGCGTCAACGTCGGCATGGTGGGGGTCAACATTCCGATTCCGGTGCCGGTTTCCTATCACAGCTTCGGCGGCTGGAAGCGCTCCGGCTTCGGCGACGCCAACCAATATGGCATGGACGGCGTTCGGTTTTACACTAAAGTGAAGACCGTGACGCAGCGCTGGCCGGATGGCTCTGTCTTGGGGGAGAATGCGTTCGTCATCCCTACGCTCAGGTGAACCGGAATTCATCTGGGAACAGGAATTCGAAAAACACATCATGAAAGGAATGGACGAAATGCGAGCTGCTGTTTTTTCCTTGTCGATTGCGACTCTGCTGGCGTCCACGGCCTGCACGCAGCAGGCCAATGCCCAGCGGGCCGACACCATCTACTACAATGCCAAGGTGATCACGGTCGATCCTGGTTTCGACCTGGCCGAGGCGGTTGCGACTTCGGGCGACAAGATCGTCGCCGTAGGCAGCAACGACGAAATCCGCAAACTGGCGGCCGCTTCGACGACCCAGATAGATCTTGGCGGCAAGACATTGATGCCGGGCTTTTATGACAACCACATCCACCTCGGCGGCCCATTGCAGCCATGGAAATGGGGTGGAATGATCGATGCGATCCCCGAGTGGCTGCAAGGCGCGGACACGTTGCCGAAGCTACAGGCGGCGCTGGCGGCGAAAGTGGCCGAAACGCCGAAAGGCGAATGGATTGTTGGCGAAATCGCTCGCGAGGAGTGGCCGAACAGCGCGATTCCCAACCGCTACGACCTCGACAAGGTGGCGCCCGACAATCCGGTGGCGATCGGCCGCGGGCCGCACACCTTGCTGGTCAACTCCAAGGCGCTGGAGGCGGCCGGAGTTACGCGGGACACCAAGCCCGAAGGCGGCGAGATCCTGCACGATTCCAGAGGCGAGCCGACCGGCAAGATCATGGAAGCGGCGCGACGGATCATTACCCGGGTCATCCCCGCGGAAAAGCAAAGCCGCAACAAGACGCCCGAACAACAGCTTGATGACTGGCATCGCCTGCTCGAGCAACTCGTCAGCCTCGGTGTCACCAGCGTCAATGTTGCTGGAATCCGCCCGGACGATGTCAAGCAGGTGCAGGCATTGTACGACCGCTGGGGCGATGGGCTGCCGCGCATGAACACCCAGCTTCGCCTCTATCCGAGCTATGATGTGTATGACGATCCCGTCGGAGAGGGGGTCAGGGCATCCATTGCTGAACTGGATGCAATCGGCGATCCGGCGAAGGTCTTTCAACATCCCAAGTTGAAAATGAGCGCGATCAAGATGAGTATCGACGGCGGTCTCAGCGCGCCGGTCTTCTGGTCCACCACGCCCTATGCGAACCGGCCCGGCTATTATGGGCAGCAGCGTATCCCCGCCGAAGCGTTTTATCGCGTCGCGAAATACGGCCACGAGCATGGCTGGCAGCTTGGCATCCATACCATGGGCGACGCCGCCGTCGTCATGGTGGTGGACGAGATGGAAAAGATCCTGAAGGAAAGCCCGCGGGCGGATCACCGCGACTATCTCCACCACATAGCGGCGATGCCACCGGAAGAGACCCTGCAGAAGATGGGCGCGCTCGGGATCGGCGTTGCGAGCCAGCCGGGTTTCCTGCAATCGCTCGGCTCTTACGCAGACGAAGCGCTGGCGGGCGAGCGCAAAGAGACGCAGAACCCCTCGCGGACCCTGCTCAACCACAACATCCGGGTATCCTACGGTTCGGACGCCGGCCCCTATGGGCCGATCAACGCCATCTTCGCGGCCGTGACTCGTGTGGGGTGGAATGGGGTCGTCCATGGCCCGGGCGAAGCGGTCACCGTCAAGGAAGCGCTGACCATGCACACGATGGAGCCGGCCTATTTCACCTTCGACGAGAAGACGCGCGGCTCGATCGAGCCTGGCAAGGTGGCCGATCTGGTTGTGCTCGATGGCGATCCGCTGACGATCGCGCCAGACCAGCTTTGGACCATCAAGGTGGATCGCACCATCATCGGCGGCAAGGAAGTCTATAACCGATCGACAACTGCGTCTTCGAGGTAAAATACTTCGCCTGGCGGGGTGAATTTCCTGAGTGGGAGCTTGAGGATTTTACCCCGTCAGTGGGAACGGCATTAATAGGAGATATTAATGAACATTATTGCAAGAACAACTCAGATTGCTTCGAAAATCTGTTAGCGCATTAAAACGGCCAAGATAAATTTCATGGTCAGTCTGCTGGCTAAGGTGAGATAGTCTCGTTCTCTTAGATATATTGGCATATTTACGAAACTGTCGAACTTCAAGAACAAAGAGGGAGTGTTTAAGATGGAAAGAAAAATCATAAAAAGCAGACTCGGTGTTGGTTCAGCAATTGGAGCGTTGACCGTATGCCTGCTGGCGTCGGCCACGCAGGCACAGGTTCCTGGTCAAAGCTCTGGCATTTCAGATATTGTGGTCACGGGTAGCCGGATTGCAATAGATGGTTTTGATTCGCCAACGCCGGTAACGATGATGTCATCGGAAGATATTCAATCTCAGGTGACCACGAATTTGGCCGATTTTGTTAATCAGATGCCAGCTATAGCCGGCAGTTCGACGCCAACTACGAGTGGCAATTCGATCAGTGGTGGCACAGCCGGCATCAATGCCCTCAATCTGCGCCACCTCGGTCCCTCAAGAACGCTGGTGCTGCTCGATGGAAGGCGCTCTGTCGCGTCGTCCTCCAGCGGGCTGGTAGACGTCAATACTTTCCCCCAAGAGCTTGTGCAGCGTGTCGAGATCGTGACAGGTGGGGCATCGGCAGCCTACGGCTCCGACGCTGTTGGCGGTGTCGTTAACTTTATTCTCGACAAAGATTTTACAGGCCTAAAAACAATCGCAGAATATGGCATCACTAATTATGGAGATGGCACTAGTTATCGTCTGGGGGCTACCGCTGGCATGCAGCTCATGGACAATCGGCTGAAGATATTGCTGAGTGCGGAATATTCCGGCCTGCCAGGAATTCACACAATCAACAGGCCGTGGAATGATAAATATTATTTCATGGTGAATAACCCTCGTTATGTTCCTGGCAATGGTGAGCCAGAGAGGTTCATTGGTTACGGGATCGGCCGGTCGCTTATGACCCCTGGTGGATTGATCACGGCCGGTCCGCTGAAGGGCACCTATTTTGGCACGCTGGATCCGGCGACCGGCAAGGCGACAACCGGTCAGTTTGCTTACGGCGAGGTCGCAGGGCCATGGATGATTGGCGGCGATTATAAATATTCCATGGAGAATTACGTCGGCACTTCATCGCTTCAGCCTTCAGAGGATCGCTACGGAGCGTTTGGGCGGGTTAGTTATGAGATAAGTCCAAGTGTAGAGATATTTGGAGAATTTTCTTATAATTACAGCAGAAGTAAAAATATCTATATTCAGCCGCCGAATGAAGGCAATGTTAGAATTATGGCAGATAATGCCTATGTGCCTGATTCTGTTCGGCAACAACTCCAGGACATCGGTGCATCCTCGTTCATGATGGGGACGTCGAATTATGGAATTCCTATGGGCGGCTCTGATACAGAGCGAAAGGTCTATCGCGCTGTTGTCGGTGCGAACGGGGATTTCCATTTAGGGGATACGGATTGGAATTGGGATCTTTACTACCAGCACGGGTGGGTCAATGCTCGCCTTGGAACAATCGGCGTATACAATCTGGCGAGGCTCGCCTTGGCGACCGACGCCGTATATGCACCAGAAGGAAATGCCGCCGGCATTCCATCTGGGACGATTGTCTGTCGCAGCACGTTGACCGATCCGACAAATGGTTGCGTGCCTATGAACAGAATGGGTGTCGGTGGCGTCACGCAGCAGTCGGTGGATTATATTCTCGGTCCAGAGGATGCGCACAAGATCGAAAAGATCTGGCAAGATGTGGCAGCTTTGACCTTCAGCGGAAATAATCTGTTCTTGCTGCCGGGTGGCCCCGTCGCGACAGCCTTCGGAGTTGAGTGGAGGCGAGAGAAGGTTGGGGGGCACGTCGACCCGCAGTACAGCAGCGGTTGGCTTTACGGAAATTACAAGGTCGATCGCGGCAGTTACAATGTGGCTGAAGGCTTTCTGGAAATCCTTGCACCAGTGTTCGATGGCTTTGAGATGAATCTTGCCGGCAGATTCACCAATTATAGCACATCTGGAAGTGTTCAAACTTGGAAAGTTGGCAGTACTTATAGTCCTATTTCAGACATAAAATTCCGTGGCAACATCAGTCGTGATATCAGGGCGCCAAATTTGCAAGACCTATTTGCAGCAGGCACAGCGCGTAGCAATTCTGTCATTATAAACGATCGACCGTATCCGTTTGTGCTTAACCAGACGGGTAATCTGGACGTCAAGCCTGAGAAGGCTGATAGCTGGTCGGTTGGTGCAGTCGTATCTCCATCTTTTATTCCAGGATTGAATTTTTCAGTCGACTATTGGGATATTAACGTAAAAGATGCTATCGGCACACTTCAACAACAAGTTGCTGCCGACATGTGTTACAAGCAACATATCCAGGAGCGTTGTGATGATTTCGTTTGGGGAATCGTCAATGGAGAAGAGGTTCTTCAAACTTATAACAGTAAGCCCATGAATTTTGCTTCACAGCACGCCAAGGGTATTGATATCGAGGCTAGCTATTCCTTTGATCTTGGGCAAATTGCATCAAGCATGCCAGGGTCCATGCGGCTACATGCGTCTGCCACCAATTATATTTCTAATATAGTTGATACCGGGCAGGGGATTCCTACCGAAATTGCTGGTCGCAACCATTGGTACGGAGGCAATGGCTCTGTGCCAAGCTGGATCTACAGGTTGAGTGCAACCTACCGTGCCGACCCGATGACTTTTTCCTTGATAGGTCGCGGCCTCAGCGCTGGGACTTATGAGAATAAATATGTAGAGTGTCAGGCGCCAAATTGCCCTATATCGACAGTTGATAGCCCGACAATCAACAATAATCATATTGGCGGAGCACTGTATCTTGATACATCTGTAGCTTATGATTTCAATACCGGTTTTGGAGACAGCACCGGTCAACTTCAGCTGTCAATTCGAAATCTCCTGAATAAGGATCCGGAATTGATGGCGCAAGGTCCTGATGGCCAGGGTGCCGCACCTAATCCGCAGGCCGGACGTCGTTACTATGACTTGATTGGACGCTTTTATCGAGTGGCAGTGCGATTTAATTTTTAATATATATGAAGCCGTTATTCATATAATTTGAATCAATATTGAACAATTAGCACGATATTTAGAGAGCGAATTTGGATTATATGTTGTGCGTTATCTGTGTGTCAGCGGTGAATATACTCCGCGTGGGATAAATATGGCAATATAGGTCTGGCAGTTTGCGGGAGAGGGAGGATGCGTAGATTCGCTTTATTTTTGACGGCGAGTTCATTTCTGTTGACAACGGCGGCCTGCGGTGGGGGTAGCGATGCTTCGGCGGCGGATACCATCTACTACAACGCGAAGGTTATTACGGTTGATGCCGATTTTGACCTCGCTGAGGCGGTGGCGACCCTCGGGGACAAGATCGTTGCTGTTGGCACGAATGAAGAGGTCCGCAAACTGGCATCAAAGTCGACGAATGAGATCGACCTTGAGGGAAAGACGCTAATTCCTGGATTCTATGACACGCATAGCCATCTCCGCGGGCCGCAGCAGCCATGGAAATGGGGAGGGTTTATCAATTCGGTGCCGGAATGGCTGGTTGGTGTCGACACCATGCCGAAACTTCAAAAGGCATTGGTGGAGAAAATTTCTGAAACTCCCAAAGGGGAATGGGTTGTTGGCGCCCTGACGCGTGAAGAGTGGCCAAATTTTGCCATTCCGACACGGAGTGATCTCGATATAATTTCTCCAGACAACCCTGTCGTGCTCAGGCGAGGGCCGCACACTTCAATCGCAAATTCATTGGCTTTGAAGCTGGCGGGAATCTCGCGCGACACCAAGGTTGAAGGCGGCGAGATTGTCCATGGCCCGGATGGTGAACCGAACGGAAAAATCTTCGAGTCCGGCCAAGAGCTTTTGAATAAGGTAATTCCTCAGGAGGTGTTGGATCGAGCCTTCCCTGGCGACAAGGGTAAGGATGCCTGGAAGAGTCTCCTTAAGCAGATGGCGTCGGTTGGAATTACCAGTGTTAACATCGCTGGCATACGGCCTCCTGATATTGCACCTCTGAATCAATTATATGAAGAATCTGGTGACGAATTGCCACGGCTTAACGCAGAACTCCGTGTGTTTCCAACTTGGGATTTTTACGAAGATCCTATGAAGGACGGCGTCCCGGCCACAATTAAAGAATTTGAACAACTGGGCAATCCGAGTGAGATATTTAGTCATCCAAAATTAAAAATGAGTGGGATGAAAATAAATGTAGACGGTGGGTTGAGTGCACCGATCTTCTATTCCGTAGAAGATTATGCAAGTCGACCAGGTTTTCACGGTAGTTTACGAATTCCGGAAAACGCCTTCTACGCTATTGCAAAATACGCCCATGATCATAACTGGCAAATTGGTGTTCACACCATGGGTGATGCAGCAACAATCATGTCAGTTGATACAATTGATCGAATAATGAAGGAGAATCCGCGATCGAATTCGCGCCATTATCTTCATCATGTTCTACAGACTCTTCCTGAAGAGACGATGAAGAAAATGGCTGTGAACAACATCATTGTCTCTAGTCAGCCTGGGTTTTTGCTGACTCTCGGGGCTTATGGCGATGAGGCCTTGAAAAATGAACAAAAAGAGCGGCAAAATCCAGGGCGGAGTCTCCTTGATCATGGAATCAAGGTTGTCTATGGATCGGATGCGTTGCCGACTGGCCCGATCAGTCATATATTTGCGGGTGTAACGCGCACCGGTTGGGACAACAAGGTGCACGGAATTGAAGAGGCGGTAACTATTCAGGAAGCGCTGCGGATGCATACGGCAGACGCGGCTTATATTACGTACGACGAAGGGAATCGTGGCTCGATCGAGCCGGGAAAATTTGCTGACCTCGTTATTCTTGATTCTGATCCGCTGACTATTGATCCATCTGAATTATGGACAATAAAAGTTGAAAGAACTATTATTGGAGGAAAAGAAGTCTTCAATATATTGAGAGACGGCGATCCTATGAAGCAGTAAAGATTAGGGCAGGGCATTCCTGAGAGTAGTGGATTTATCTAAGTTTTTTACATGATATAAGAATAGTGCTATTTTTGTACATAGATGCGATTGAGAAGCAATGGGCTGCGTAGCGGAGCGCATGGAATATGGCGCGGCAGGTCGTCATTTCTCAGTTTGGCGGTCGCGCCGCCGGGATCGTGTGTTCTGGGTTCAGGACTCGTTGAAGTGACGCCGGTTTACTGGACAGGAGTTTGCACTACTCCCGACCTTATGGATCACTACGGGAACGAAGACGATGAGGAGGCGCTACGGCGCGGATTTCAAAGCGAAGGTGGCGCTGGGGGCGATCCGGGGCGACCTTAGGTTGGCGGAGTTGCCTATCAGGCACGGCGTTCACCACATGATGATCGCGGCCTGGAAGCGGCAGACCATTGCCAAGATAGCGGACCTTCTCTGGAGCGGGTGATGCGGCCAAGGCCGCAGCGAGAGCGAGCTGGAGAAACTGCGTGCCAAGAGCAGGCAACTGGCCGAGGAGCGGGATTTCAGCGAAAGCCTTCGGTTGATGGGCATGGACCGGAGGTGGGCGACGGTGAGCCTGCTCATCACCGTCTGTCGATCTCGGCGTAATGCCGTCTGCTGATAATCGGCCGCTCGTCCTATTGCTACGCGCCGATGGCGGAAACGGAAGAGACGCTGGCGCTGATGGCGGCGATCGACGAGATCTTTATGGAGTGCCCGTGATACGGTAGCCGCCAAGTGGGGCGGCATCCGCGGCGAGCGGGTCGCGAGGTCGATCGTCGCCGGGCGCGGTGGCTGATGGCGAATGTGGGCTTGGCGCCGTTTACCAATGGCCGCGCGCGAGCGATCCGCGCCCGCAGCACCGGGGTCTATCCCTACTTGCTTCGCAGGCTCGCGACCGAGCGACCGAACCATGTGTGGTGCGCCGACGTGACCTATATCCCCATGCGTTGGGGGCTTCCTCTATCTGGTGGCGATCATGGACCTGGCGACCCGCGAGGCGCTGGCCTAGGGGTGTCCAACGCCATGGATGCCGGCTTTCGCGTCACGGCACTGGAGGAAACGCCGGCCCGGTTCGGCAGGCCCGAGATCTTCAATACGGATCAGGGCAGCCAGTTGATCAGCTTCGCCTTCATCAGCAGGCTGCATGACGCCGAGATCCGCATCAGTATGGATGGTCGGGGTGGCGGATGGACAATATGTTCGTCGAGTGCCTCTGACGATCGCTGAAGTATGAATGCATCTACCTCCATGCCTTCGGGACCGGCTCGGCGCTGAAGTCCGGCCTTGGTCGGTGGATCAGCTGTTACACACCCGGCGTCCGCACTTGGGCCTCGCCGGGCGAACCCCGGTGGAGGCCTGTCGGCGGGCGCATCACACCCCGAAGGCCGTTCCCGATCACGAAGGTGATGCCGCTGATAATTCGGCGACCATCGACCCGCGGAACGTCGTGCGACAGCGGGAGATACGGGTCGATACGGCGCATCCGCACCTCCGAAAGCCAGATCGGATCACACATGACGGCGCCTATTTGCGTCGTCCTTGAATCAACCAATCGCCGTCATCGCAAGTGATTAATGGGTTCTAGCCTGGCTCGTTATGCGAACCAGTAATTTATGACGTGCCGGCCGCCGGTGCCGACGTGACCCGCGAGGTT
>CAYYGQ010000007.1:0-12284 GCA_964471485.1 uncultured Sandaracinobacter sp.
CCACCGCCTCGATCAGGCGGACAGCGGCGTACAGTCCGTCGTCGAAGCCATACCAGCGGTGTTTGAAGAACACATGGCCCGACATCTCGCCGGCAAGCGGCGCCCCCGTCTCCTGCATCTTCGCCTTGATGAGGCTGTGCCCGGTCTTCCACATCAGGGGCTTGCCGCCCAGCGCCTCGATCTGATCGAACAGCGTCTGGCTGGCCTTGACGTCGGCGATGACGGTGGCGCCCGGCAGTTCCTTCAGCACCGGCGCCGCCAGGATCGACAGCAACTGGTCGCCCCAGACGATGCGCCCCTCGCCGTCGATGGCGCCGATGCGGTCGCCGTCGCCGTCGAAGGCAAGGCCGAAATCAAGCCCCTTCTCTGCCACCAGCCGCTGAAGATCGGCGAGATTCTCCGGCACCGTCGGATCGGGGTGGTGGTTGGGAAAATCGCTTTCGATGCTGGTGAAGAGGGTGTGATGCTCGCCCGGCAACCGCTGCACCAGCCGTTCGAGCGCCTGGCCCGTGGCGCCGTTGCCGGCGTCCCAGCCGATTCGCCAGGGCCGGCAGCGGCTGCCTTCGACGAGGCGCGCCACATAGCGGTCGAGGAGATCGAGCGTCGCCACCTGCCCCTCGCCCGCATCCCAGTCGCCGGCGGCGGCGGCCTCGCCAAGGGCGCGAATGTCGTCGCCATAGAAGGGGCGGTCGTCGAACAGCATCTTGAAGCCGTTGTAATCGGGCGGATTGTGGCTGCCGGTGATCATGACGCCGCCATCCATCGACAGCTCGGCGACGGCGAAATAGAGCATCCCCGTCGGCCCGAGGCCGATCACCGTCACCTCGCAGCCGCCCGCCACCAGCCCCTTCACCAGCGCATCTTTCAGGCGGGGCGAGCTTTCCCGGCCATCATGGCCGACGACAACGCGGTTTCCACCCCGGCGACGGACGGCGGTGCCAAAGCCGCGGCCGATCGCTTCGGCGTCCTCCTCGCCTAGGGTTTCGCCAACGATGCCGCGAATATCATATTCGCGAAGCGCCGTCGGATGGAAGCTGTGGGCGTGCATGGCATCCTTTCATCGTGAACGTTCGCCGTTGCCGCTGCTACGGCGGCAACGGCCGGGCATCAAGGGGCCGGCGGACAGCGCGACAGCAGCAGGTCGCGGGCGGCGTTCACCCGAGACGCCAGATCGCCGCCGCCGCCGCCGTTGCGGTCGGGGTGGATGGCGGCGATCCGCCGGCGGTGGGCGGCGAGGATGTCCTCGCGCGTTGCCCGAAGGCCGACGCCAAGCAGGCGCCGCGCCTCCATTTCACCGCGATCGAGCGCCCGCGCCCGGCGCCGCAGCCGCGCCCGGAACGCGAAGGCCGCCACCACAACCGCCACGGCCCCGCCAGCCGCCACCTGCCCCTTGCCGAACAGAAAGCCGGCGAGGCCGACGCCGGCCAGCAGGCCGAGATGGCGAAGCGCCGCCGCGCCGATATAGCCCTTCCAGACCAGCCAGCCGAACGCCGCCAGCAGCAGCAGCGCCGGCAACATCACGCCGACACCCGCTCCAGCCGGTCGGCCAGCGGCAGTTGCAGGGCCGCCACCAGTTCGCGAAGCTCGGCGCGCGCCGCCACATGGCTCATCGACGTGCTGGAAAGATGCCCGGTATCGAGCAGCGTCAGCCCTTTGGGAAACAGTTCGCGATAGACGACCCGCTCGGACAGGCCGGGGACGACTCGAAACCCCACCCGTTTCGACAATTCCGCAAGCGCCGCCCCCACATGGCGGCGGTTGCGCGCCTCCAGCATGGACAGGCGGTTCCTGAGCACCACCCAGTCGACGGTGCCGCCATCGGCGCGCGCCCGCTGCTGGCGCGCCTTCCAAACCAGTTCGGCATAGAAGCTTGGCTTTGTTACGTGAAAATCGTCGGCGTCCACCTGGCCCAGCAGGTCGAAGTCGATGAAGCTGTCGTTGATGGGGGTGATGAGGGTGTCGGCGCGGGCGATGGCGGCGCGGCCGACGGCCGAATCGCGCCCCGGCGTGTCGATCACCACCACGTCGACCCCCCCGGCGGGCGCCGAGTCGAGGGCCGAATCCAGCCCCGCCACATCCTCGCCGTCGAGCAGGGCCACTTCGGGCGCCCTGAGGCCGAGGTCGTGGCGCCCGCTCCAGCCGAGGCGGTTTTCGAAATAGCGGCTGCTGGTCTTCTGGCGGTGGTCGCAGTCGATCAGCCTGACGCCAAGACCGCTGGACAGCAGCGCCATCGCCACATGGACGGCGGTGGTCGACTTTCCCGACCCGCCTTTTTCATTTCCAAGCACGATCACATGCGGTGTTGCGGCCATGATCCGGTTCCCCTTTGGAGCGGCGCGCGTTGACATCGGGCCGTTCCTGTTGGCAACGCCAATGGCGTTCTGCCACCGCCATTGGCGGCAGAGGCATGGCTTCGTCAATCAGGCCCCCATCCCAAATGGAGCAACCGATGGACATCATTCGCGACCTCCCCGCACTCCGGGCGCGAATCCGCCACTATCGCCAGGCCGGCGGCCGGGTGGCGCTGGCGCCGACCATGGGCGCCCTTCACGCCGGCCACCTGCCGCTGGTGACGACGGGCAAGGCCCGCGCCGGGCATGTGGTGGCGTCGATCTTCGTCAACCCGAAACAGTTCGGCGCCAACGAGGACCTCGGCCGCTACCCGCGCCGCGAGGCCGAGGACGCGCGACTGCTCGAAGCGGCCGGCTGCGATCTGCTGTTCGCGCCCGACGCCGCCACCGTCTACCCGCCGGGCTTTGCCACGACAGTGCATGTGGATGGGCCCGGCCGGCCGATGGAAGGCATGGCCCGCCCCGGCCATTTCGACGGCGTGGCGACGGTCGTCCTCAAGCTGTTGCTGATGGTGAGGCCCGACATCGCCCTCTTCGGCGAAAAAGACTGGCAGCAACTGCAACTGGTGCGCCGCATGGTCGCCGACCTCGATCTCGCCATCGACATTGTCGCCGTGCCGACCGTCCGCGACACCGACGGCCTCGCCCTCAGTTCCAGAAACGCTTATCTGTCGGCGACGGAACGGAAAGTCGCGGCGCGGCTGCCGGAAGTGCTGGCCACCACCGCCGGGGCGCTGGCGAACGGCGCGCCTGCGCTCCCCCTGCTGGCCGAGGCCGCCGCCCGCCTGGAGGCCGCCGGCTTCCGGCTCGACTATCTGACCCTGGCCGACGGCGAAACCCTCGCCCCCCTCGACCGGGCGCGCCCCGGCGCCCGGCTGTTCGTCGCCGCCCGCCTCGGCGGCACACGCCTCATCGACAACATGGCGGTGGCGAAGGCGCACGGAATGGCGGCATGAATCTCGACGACGCCATCCGCCGGGCGGACGGATTCTCGCCGTTCCTGCGCGGCCTGCTGCGCCGCGAGGAGGATCTGCTGGCGGTGCTGCGGGCCGACGGCTTCGACGCCGCGCTGCAACAGGCCATCAGCCGCCTCGACGAGGGCGACGCCATGCGTTCGCTCCGGGAAGCGCGAAGCGGCGTCGCCCTCGTCGCCGCCCTCGCCGACCTCGCCGGCGCCTGGCCGCTCGAACGGGTGACGGCCGCCCTCACCCGCTTTGCCGACCGCGCCCTCGATTTCGCCATCGCCGCCGCTTTCGCCGAACAGGGGCAGCAACCAGCCGGCCTTGCGGCGCTCGCCCTTGGCAAGATGGGCAGCTTCGAGCTGAATTATTCCTCCGACATCGACCTCATCTTCCTGCACGACCCGGAGCTGCTGCCGCGCCGGGGCCGCGAAGAGCCGACCGAGGCCGCCGTCCGCCTGGTCCGCCGCGTCGTCGCCCTGCTGTCCGAGCGGCGCGACGGCGGCTATGCCTTCCGCGTCGACCTCCGCCTTCGCCCCGACCCCGACAGCACCGCCGCCTCCCTCCCCTATGGCGCCGCCGTTTCCTATTACCAGTCGCAGGCGCTGGCCTGGGAACGCTCGGCCTTCATCCGCGCCCGCGCCGCCGCCGGCGACCTGGCGCTTGGCCGTCAGTTTCTGGCCGAAATCGAACCCTTCCTGTGGCGGCGCAGCCTCGACTATTCGGCCATCGCCGAAATCCGCGAGATCAGCCACCGCATCCGCGACCATTTCGCCGAAGCGCAGACGCCCGGGCCCGGCTTCGACCTGAAGCGCGGCCGCGGCGGCATCCGCGAAGTGGAATTTCACGCCCAGGTGCAGCAACTGATCTTCGGCGGCCGCGACCCGTCGCTTCGGCCAGGCGCCACCCTCGACGCCCTTGCCGCCCTGGCCCGCGCCGGCAAAATCCCCGCCGACGACGCCGCAACGCTGGCCGCCGCCTATCGCCACCTCCGCACCCTCGAACACCGCATCCAGATGCTGGCCGACCAGCAGACCCACTGCATCCCCAAGCTGGCCGCCGAACGCAAACAGCTGGCCGGGCTTTGCGGCGCACCCGACTGGAAAGCGCTGGAGACGGCGCTGCTGCCGCATCTGAAGGCGGTCGGCCGGCTTTACGACCGGCTGCTGCAATCGGACGAATCGAAGCGCGGCGAACGAATCCCGCGCAACGCGGCCGAAGTCGAACAATGGGCGGCCAGGGCCGGCATCCGCGACCCGGCGCTGCTGCGGCGGCTGCTGGCGGGCTGGCGCACCGGCCGGCCGCGCTCGCTTAGGGCGCCGGAATCGTTGCAGGCCTTCGAAGCGGTCATCCCCGGCCTGCTGGCGCAGCTTGGCGGCGGCCGCAGCGGCCGCGACGCCCTGCTGCGCTTCGACCAGATGATCCAGGCGCTGCCGTCCGGCGTGCAGTTCTGGCGCCTGCTCGCCGCCAACCCGAATCTTGCCGAAATCGTCGGCCGGGTGCTGACGGCGACCCCGGTGCTGGCCGACGCCCTTGCCCGCCGGCCGGTGCTGCTCGACATCTTGCTGCAACCGGTGGCGCCTCTTGGCGATGTCGATACCGCGCTGGCCGAACTGCTGTCAGCGGTCGGGCCGCTCGAAGGCGAGGCGCTGCTGGACCGGGTGCGGCAATGGACTTCGGAACGCCGCTTCCAGCTTGGCGTGCAACTGCTCGACGCCGCCATCCCGCCCCGGCAGGCGGCGCGGGAAATGGCCATCATGGCCGAGGCGACCGTGATGCTGCTGGCTGGCCATGTCAGCCGTGAATTTCAGGCGAAATACGGCGAAATCCCCGGCGGCCGGCTGGTGCCGCTGGCGCTCGGGCGCTTCGGCGGCGGCGAACTCACCTCGCAGTCCGACCTCGATCTCATCCTGCTGTTCAGCGGCAGCTTCGAAACCCGCTCCACCGCCACCCCCTCGCTTTCGGCCAGCGCCTGGTTCAACCGCCTCGGCCAGCGGCTGATCGCCGCCCTGACGGCGCCAACCGCCGCCGGCACCCTCTACGCCATCGACAGCCGCCTGCGGCCGTCGGGCGCCGACGGCCTGCTGTCGGTCAGCCTCGACAGTTTCGAGCGCTATCAGCTCGAACAGGCCGGCCTGCTCGAACAGATGGCGATGACGCGGGCGCGGCCGATCGCCTGCGCCCCCGAAGACAGCAACGCCGCCCAGGCGATGATCGACCGCATCGTCGCCGCCCCGCGCGAGGCGGCGACGATGCTGCGCGAGGCGGCCGAGCTTCGCCGCTATATGGCAAAGCACAAGCCGCCGGCCGGCCCGTTCGACGTCAAGCTCATGCGGGGCGGCCTCGTCGATCTCGAATTCATCGTGCAGACGAGGGCGCTGCTGGCGCGGCGCCCGATCCCGCCGTCGCTCGACGCGGCGATTCCGCAAGTCGCGGCCGAACTCGCCGCGCCGGCACGGCTGATGATGGACATGCTGGTGATGCTGCGGCTGGTGCAGCCGCACGGCAGCGCCGCCACGCCCGACAGCGCCTCGGCGGCGGTCATCGCCCGCGCCTGCGGACGGTCCGGCTTCGGCGAACTGAAGGCCGACCTCGCGGCGGCGCGCGAAATCGTGCAGGCGGAATGGAGCAGAACCTTCACCACCGACTGAGGAGCCGGACATGCAGCTCGAACCTGGAAGCATCGCCCCCGATTTCACCCTCGACAGCGCCGGCGGCCCGGTCCGCCTCGCCGATTTCCGCGGCCGGAAGCTGCTGCTCTATTTCTACCCCAGGGACGACACGTCGGGCTGCACGCGGCAGGCGCTGGACTTCACGGCGCTGCTGGATTCGTTCGACAAGGCCGGGACGGCCGTGGTCGGGGTGTCGAAGGACAGCGTCGAGCGGCACCGGAAATTCGCCGCCAAGCATGATCTCCGGCATATCCTCGCCTCCGATCCCGAAGGCGCCACCATCGAGGCCTATGGCTCCTGGGTAGAGAAACGCCTCTACGGCCGGACATATATGGGGATCGACCGTTCCACCTTCCTGATCGGCGCCGATGGCCGCATCCTTGCGCTCTGGCGCAAGGTGCGCGTCGCCGGCCACGCCGCCAAGGCGCTGCAAGCGGCGCAGACGCTCTGATTCGCAGCCGGTCGCGGCCGGACTTTGCGCCGGATTTCCAGCGAATCCTGCGGTCGCGAATTGTGACAAAACGTTTCGCCGCAGACTCTGGCCGGTCTGGCGACGGTTCGCCACCCCGGCCTTGGCAGCAACAAACCACGCTCTAAACGGAGAAGCTGTTAACGCGGCCGTGGGGCGACCCATCGGCCGGGACTGACGGAAGAGTGCTCCGGCCGTGGATTGAGGCCGGTCCGCCACAGCGGGGGTTGGGACGACATGCGGAAACAGCTTCACCGTGCGAACGCACGTCTGGGTCTGTTTTTGTCTACCCACCTCCCGGAACGGCGGATTCGGATCGAATCGGCGAACGGCAGCAGCTCACTTCGACTGGGGACGCGGGAACAGCTCATGGGTCTTGCTTCTGCTGCAATGGTTGCCGGATGGCTCACCGTCTCCGCCGTCACCGGCGTCGGCAACAGCGCCGAACAGCGCACCGAAGCCGAACTGACCCGGATGGCCGCCCAGGTGCAGGCGCTGAAGGCCGACAGCGCCGCCCTGCGCGGCACGGTCGCCACCGCCGCACAGCGGATCGAGGCCCGCCAGCAGTTCCTCGACGCCATCATCACCGGCCGCACCCATGGCGCCGACCTCGCCGACCTTCTGCCACCGGGCGACAAGGTGCGGGAGGCATCGGTCAGCGGCGTGCTGGCGCCGTTCGCGGCGCTTGAGCAGAAGCAGAATGCGATGATGCACAAGGTGGCCGCCACCGCCGAGGCGCGCCTGCGCGACGCCGAGAGCCTGTTCGGCCGCCTTGGTCTCAGCCCCGACCGCTTCGTCCGCCAGTCGGCGGTGAATCTGGCCGCCGCCGGCAGCGGCAGCGCGGCCACGGCCATGGGCGGTCCCTATGTGCCGGCCGCCAGCGACAGCGCCGACAGCACCGACCCGCGCTTTGCCGAACTGTTCGTGAACTGGCAGCGGGTGGAGCAGCTGGAATCGGCCATCACCTCGCTTCCGTCCTTCGTTCCGGTGCGCGACTATCGGCTTTCCTCCAGCTACGGAGTCCGCAAAGACCCGTTCAACGGCAAGGCCGCCAGCCACACCGGTCTCGACATGGCCGGAACGCGCGGCCAGCCCATCTACGCCGCCGCCGCCGGCAAGGTGGTGCGCGCCGGCCGCTTCGCCGGCTATGGCAACTGCATCGACATCGACCATGGCAACGGCGTCGTCACCCGCTACGGCCACCTCGCCACCATCGGCGTCAAGGTGGGGCAGAAAGTGGCGATCGGCGAGAAGATCGCCGGCATGGGTTCGACCGGCCGCTCGACCGGCACCCACCTGCATTATGAAGTGCGGATCGACAACCGCCCGGTGAACCCGCGGCCGTTCATCGAAGCCTCCTCCTATCTGCTGGCCTTCAACAACGGCGATTCCAGCCAGAACGGCGTTGCGGCGCAATAGTCCGGCCCTTGCGACGGCCGTCGCTCCGTCCTACCTCTTCCCGCATGTCTGACCTTGTTTTTTCCCCGGCCGCCGCTGCCCGGGTGGCCGCCATCCGCGACCGTCAGGGCCGGCCCGACGCCCGCCTCCGCCTGCTGGTCGATGGCGGCGGCTGCGCCGGCTTCCAGTATCGCTTCGAACTGACGGACAGCGCCGAAGCCGACGACGTGGAAATCGAGACCGACGGCATCGGCCTGCTGGTCGACCCGCTCAGCCTGCCGCTGCTGGCCGGCGCCATCGTCGACTATGTCGAGGAACTGGGCGGCGCCAGCTTCCAGGTGCGGAACCCGCAGGCAGCGTCCTCCTGCGGCTGCGGCACCTCTTTTTCCGTCCGGTGAAGTTCGCCAGCTTCAATGTGAACGGCATCAACGCCCGCCTGCCGCGGCTGCTGGAATGGCTGGACGAGGCAAAGCCCGATGTCGTCGGCTTGCAGGAAATCAAGGCCGAGGACGACAAATTCCCGCGAATGGCGATCGAGGCCGCCGGCTACCATGCGCTGCTGCGCGGCCAGAAGGGCTTCAACGGCGTCGCCATCCTGTCGCGGCGGCCGCTCGACCTGGTGGCGGACCAGCTTGCGGGCGACGCCGACGACCGGCAGGCGCGCTGGATCGAGGCCATGGCGGATGATGTGCATTTCGTCTGCCTTTATCTTCCAAACGGCAATCCGGCGCCGGGCGGCAAATTCGACTACAAGCTTGCGTGGATGGACCGCATGGCGGCCCGCGCCGCCGAACTGCTGGCCAGCGAACGGCCGGTGATCCTCGCCGGCGACTTCAACATCTGCCCGACCGACTTCGACGCCGCCCGCCCCGACCTGCTGGCCGGCGACGCGCTTACGAGGCCGGAATCACGCGGGCGCTTCCGCGCCCTGGCCGCAAGCGGCTGGACCGACGCCATCCGCGCCGCGCACCCGCACCACCCCTGCTACAGCTATTGGGACTATCAGGGCGGCGCCTGGGCGAAGAACTGGGGGATGCGGATCGACCATCTGCTGCTGTCGCCGGCGGCGGCCGACCGCATGCACGATTGCGGCATCGACCGCGCGGTGCGCGGCGCCGAACGCGCCAGCGACCATGTTCCCGTCTGGCTCCGGCTGGACTGAATCCGCCGCCCGACGGCCAAGGACCGGCCGCCAAAACCGGCCATCAGGCCGGATATTGCGAATCGGCATTTCAAAATGGCGCGAAAGCAGGCAGAGAATTCGGTGACGGTGGCGTCCGCAGGGTCGGAAAATCGGACGCCACCGCCACCTCCGGTCTATCCGGGGGAGGGCCCGGACATCCCGTAAATCGCGGCGACCTGAGCGGGAACTCTCGGCCGGTTCCCTTGTCGGCCCGTTTCGCTTTTACCGCGAAGCCGGGCCATCGCCTTGCAGCGCTTTTGCGTGAGCATGGCCGCCGACACAAGCCAGAACGATTGATATACGAGCAGTTGATATGGCATCCCTGCGGCCAAGTCGTTCATATCAAACCCGAAGCGGCAAAACTGACGACCCCGGAGCGGGCAATCACCAGATGGTCCAGCAGTTCCACGTCGACCGTTTCCAGCGCCCGCGCCACCCGCTTGGTGACATTGATATCCTCGGCCGACGGTTTCGGATCGCCCGACGGATGGTTGTGCGCCAGCACCACCGACGCCGAAAACAGTTCCAGCGCCCGCCGGGCGATTTCGCGGGGATAGATATGGGATTTGCGGATGCTGCCCTGGCTCAGCACTTCGATTCGCTGCAACCGCCGCCCCGAATCGAGATAGGCGACCCGCACCTGCTCGGTACGCAGCCACAGCATTTCTCCGTACAGGCGGTCGACCAGATCCAGGCCCGAGCGAATCGGTGCGCTGGCCTCGGAATCGGGTTGCAGCACCGCGCTCAGCGTTTCGCGGACCAGGCCAAGCATGGCGATGCCGTTCGCATCCGCGCCCAGCTGCCGAAGGCGCTCCTCGCTCGCCGACAGGATGGAGCCGAGCGAGCCATGCTCCTCGATCAGCCGGTCGGCGAGGCGGGGGGCGGACTGTCCGGCCGCCAGCAGCCGCATCAGCAGCCAGCGGTCGCGGCCCGACGAATCGAGCCGCTGCACCGGACCCCAGGCCGGACTGGCCGCCGCCGTGCTAGCGCTGGCCATGATGGGCCTCGGCTTCGAGCCAGGTGCCAATGGCCAGCGACGCCAGCACCGGATAGGCCCAGAGCGCCAGCGTCTCGGCGTAGGCCGCCGGCAGCAGCGACGGCGAAACCAGCGCCACGACGTGCACGGCAACGGCGCACAACTGGAAGCCGGTGGCCCAGAGCGGCCAGAACGCCACCGACCGCAGCGCCAGCAGCAGCAACGCCACCAGCAGCGCCACGTCGACGAGGATGATCCCGGCCTCGGGCCGGTTCCAGTCGCTCGCCAGCGCCACCGGCGACAGGATGGCGGCGGCGGCCAGAGCCACCGCGCCAAGGCGCTCGTCGTTGCCACCCTTCAGGATGGCGAAGCCGCACACCGCCAACATGCAGATCAGAAAAAAGATGAAAGCCGGATTCATGCTGGATCTTTCCGCAACACTCCTCGGAGCAATACCCTGACCGGGGAAACCTGAATCCGGCTTAGCTAAAAATCCCTACAACCGCACTCAGGCGACGGACGCCGAGCGAACGACGGCGAGTCCCGGAGCCGCAACCGATGGATATTGCGGCTTTCTCGGATCGCTGCCGAAGCCGACCGGGGTCAGGCCGAACTGATCGCGCACCACGGTCAGCGAATCGTGCGCCTTCACCATGGCTTCGCGGGCGTTGCTGAGCGCGGTCAGCGCCGACACCGCCTGGGCAATGGCTTCCTGGCCGACGCAGGCGGCGAATTTGCCTTGCTGGCGGGCGGTCGGGATTTCCGAAACGAACCGGGCGACCTGCGACAGCGCGGCGTCGATTGCATCTTCGGTCGCATAGAGCGAACGGGTGACATGGAGAGCGACCTCGCGACGTTCCTTGGACATGATTCTTCTCCTGTCGGCGCATGGCTGCGACGACCAAATGATTGGATTTTTCAGATTATTTCAGGAACGGAGCAGAGTAAGCGCTTCGATTCCCGTCAAAAACATTCCGAATGCCATCATCGCAAGGATCGTCACGATCAGGATGGCAAGCACACGCTGGGGGGCAGTCAGGTCATTGGCGCCTCCCCATAGCCGGAAAGGAGCGCGCGCCGGCGCCAGACCCACATAGGGGGCTGCCCAGGAAGCACTGTCGGCGACATGTTCGCCAACGGGCTGAGCGTCGGGCTGAGTGTCCGCCAGCCGTTGCCGGGCCGCCGCGACACCCGATGCCATACTGGGCGCGATGCGATTCGCGTCGCCGCCCTGATGTGGCTTCCAGCCGGATCGTGCGCTCTCGTTTTCATGGGCCGAGAGTGCCGCCGAAACCGCCGCCCCGACAATCTGCGGCGGTTGATATGCGAATGGATGATAGGTCTGGGCCTGCGATGCCGCCCGATAGATGATGGCGGCTTCGCGCCGGCTGCTGACGCCAAGCGTCTGGATGGCGCCGCGCAGGCGGGCGTCGACCGTGTGCCTCGAGATACCAAGCTCGCGGGCGATTTCCTTGGAGGTGGCGTGGTCGTCGACCAGATCAAGGCATGCGCGTTGCCCAGCCGTCAGCTTGGCTACACGAACGGCAAGATCCACATCCGGTCGATCGGCAGTGTTCACAGCCCTTCCCTTCCAGCGCCGCCCGAATCAGTAAAAGCACGCCGAGCCTTGCCTGAAACCTGATGATTCGCCAGGATTCGAGCAGCAGACGGCCCGCCACGCAACCACGAGCGATTAACCTTTTGCATTCCAGATGATTCGATGCAACCGGAATTGGGTCCGATATGCGGCCGAATCGTCACACTTCGTTACAGATCGCGCTCGTAGATTCGGTAGGTCTTGCTGAGATGGGCGTCGATGGCTTCGGCAATGGACAGCATCGGCCCGTTATCTTCCAGAATCCAGCCGATTTCCGCGAAGCGGGCGCCGTGAATCCCGGTGGCGGTGCGCCGCACCTGCTCGATCATCATGAAGGCCAGCAGCGACGCCGTCCGCGTCGCCTGGAAGCGGTGCCGCACCCCCATCAGCGGCACCCGGAACCATTCCACCCGCGAACGCCTGAGTCGCCACAGCAGCTTCAGCCAGCCGAACGGCAACAGCCGGCCATCGAGGTCGCGCGTCATTTCGTTGATATCGGGCAGGGAAATCAGGAAGGCCACCGGCTCGCCGTCATATTCGGCGATCATCACCTGATGGTCGATGACGATCGGCTTCAGCTTCTTGCCCACATGGGCGATTTCAGCGGCCGTCAGCGGCACGAAACCCCAGTTGTCGGACCAGGCCTCGTTCAGGATATCGAGGATCAGCGCGGCTTCCT
>CAYYGQ010000007.1:12294-24476 GCA_964471485.1 uncultured Sandaracinobacter sp.
GGATACGGATGTGGCGGTTGCGCTCGCCGGCGGCGACGATGCGGTTGACGATTTCCGGGAAGCCGTCGGCGACCCGCACCGACCAGGCATAGAGGTCTTTTGCGCCTTCATAGCCGGCCGCCTCGACGTGCCGGCGGTAATAGGGCAGATGATGCCCCATCATCACCTTGGGCGGCAGGTCGAAGCCGTCGATCAGCAGGCCCGGCTCGTCCCAGATGGAAATGCTGATCGGACCCTGCGCCCGGACCATGGCTTCGGCCCGCAGCCAGGTTTCAGCCGCCCCGATCAGCGCCGCCGCCACTTCGTCGTCGTCGATGCATTCGAACAGGCCCCATTGCCCAAGCCCCGGGCGCCGCTGCTGCACCAGTTGGCAAACCTGGGCGGAAATGCGGCCGACCACCCGCCCCCCCCTTCGCGCCAGAAACAGTTGCGCCTTGCCGTGCAGGAACCATGGATTGGTTTTGGCGCCGCCGATCAGTTCGCGCACCTCGCTCTTCAGCGGCGGGCGCCAGTTGGGATCGTCGGCATAGAGATCCCAGACGAGATCGACGAAGGCACGCCGGTCGGCGGCCGACTCGACCGGCGAAACCGTAACGGTCACTTCGATTCGGCATCCTGCCGCGCCCGCCGGCGCGGGTGGCCCTTTTCGACGCCGCCCGACATGTCCGCCACCCACGGATAACGATCGGCCACCTCGTCGGTATAGCCGAGGTTGAACACCGTCGGCGACTTCGCCGGCCGCTGTTCGCGGGTGTAATAGGTGCCGAACATCTGGTCGGGCCAGAAGCTGGTGACGCCGAAATTGCCTTTTTCGTCGTGAAAATGATGTTCCAGATGGCGCTGCTTGATGGCCGCCAGCCAGCGGTTCTTCGGCTTGTAGGACAGATGCTGGATGCAGTGCGAGAATTCGTAGAAGGCCGTCATCAGCAGGCCGGCCGCAAAAGCAGTGGCGGCGCCGCCGATGCCGCCGATCAGCCAGCCGGGCGGAATGGTGGCGAGGGCAATCGTCGGCAGCGTCGTGTAGAGGGCGCCGAACAACACCGACAGCCGGTTCGGATCCTGATGATGGTCGTAGTGGATTCGCTTCCAGGTCTTTGCCGTCAGCGACGACTTGTAGGCCCACTGGCTGTGCAGCACGAAGCGGTGCAGGAAATACCAGATCAACGGATAGGCGATGAACACCACCAGCACCGAGGCGCCGGCCTGCAACAGCGTCGGCGGGTAGGACAGCGCCACGACGATCGACACCGCCGCCAGCACGAAATAGGCTTGGATGGTGTAATATTGGAAATAGGCGAACACCAACTGCCCGAGCGTCATGCGGTCCAGATAATGGTCGCGGTTCCAGATTCCGGCGCGCTTCTGATGGTCGGCAAACACGAGATTCTCCAATTGCGGATTCGCTGCCCTGTGGCAGGCAAACAAGGCAAATTTACGGTCGCGACCGCCTTGCCGCCAAGCCGTCCGCCTTCATGCGGCAAATGGCCGCCCAAGGCCATTCCCCAATCACTCTTCCGTGCGGAACAGCAGCGCCTCGCCCAGCAGAAAGAACAGCAGAAAGGGCGCCCAGGCGGCGGCCCAGGGCGGATAGGTGCCGAAATCGGCCATGGCCATGGCGAAATTGTCGGCGACGAAAAAGGCGAAGCCGAGGGCAAGGCCGGCAACGGCGCGGATGAACAGCTTGCCCGACCGCGCCAGGCCGAAGGCCGCCACCGATCCAAGCAGCGGCATCAGCGCCGCCGACAGCGGCCCGGAAATCTTGTGGTAGAGCTTCGCCTCCAGCGGATCGGTCGATTTTCCGGCCGCCTTCAGTTCCCGGATCGCCGGCAGCAGCCGCCAGATCGGCAGATGGTCGGCGTCGACCTTCTGCACGGTGAACTGCTGCGGCTGCGCCGACGACAGCAGCGGCATCTGCGCCTCGCCCGTCAGCCGCCCCGACGCCACGTCGAAGCGCTGCACCATGCTCAGCTGCCAGTCGCCATCGCCAACGGGCGCTGCCTCGCCGGCGCGGAACAGGGTCGCCAGCCGGTCCTGCTCGCGGCGGTAAACCGTGACATCGTGAAGCGTGACGGCCGGCGATTTCCCCTCGACGCGCCCGGCGTGCCAGAGATCGTCGCCGGCGCGCACCCAGACATCGCTTCCGGTCGGCCGCTCGGGCGGCACCGGATGATAGCCCGCCCCCTTCCAGACATCATATTGCGCGTTGGCGCGCACCAGGAAGCGCTCGTTGAAGCCGAAGTTCAGGGCGGCGATCAGCAGCCCGGCCAGCACCAGCGGCGCCAGAATCTGGTGGGCGCTGATGCCCGCCGCCTTCATGATGGTGATTTCGCTGTTCTGGTTCAGCGTCATGAAGGTCAGCAGCGTTGCCAGCAGCACCGAAAAGGGCAGGAACAGCGCGATGATCTGCGGCAGGCGAATCGACACATATTTCCACAGCTCCGCCTCGCCGTTCCCTGGCACCGCCAGGATCCGCCCCGATTCGCCAAGGAGGTCGAGCGTCATCAGCACCAGCACCAGCCCGGCCAGAAAGGCGAAGGTGCGGGCAAGAAACATCCGCGCCATGTAGATGGCGATCGTCTTCGACGGGAACAGGCGCTGCAACATCAAAGCCCCGCCCCCGGCTCGGTCGTCGCCGGCATCTCCGGCAACAGGCCGATTCGCGCCGCCGGCCGGCGGAAGACGCGGAACAGGCCGCCAAGCTTCTTCGCCGCCCGTTCGAGACCGCCGATCGGCTGCCCGCCCGGACGGTGCGCCAGCACATGATAGAACCACAGGCAGAGCGCGGCGAACAGCGCGAACGGAATCCATTGCGCCAGCATCGGATCGACGCGGCCGATCGAACCCATGCGCTCGCCATATTCGGAAATCTTGTGGTAGGTGACGAGGATCACCACCGACAGGAACACGCCGATCGCCGACGTCGAGCGTTTCGGCGGCACGCCAAGGGCGACCGCCAGCAGCGGCAGCGTGAACATCACCACCCACTGCACCATGCGACGGTGGAAACTGGCGGACGCCGTGGCGCGATCCGCGGCCGACAGCTCGGGCGCGTGCATGGTCCGCCACAGTTCGGGAAGCGTCCGCTCCAGATTCTGGGTGCCGCGGATGCGGAATCCCTCGATGGCCGGCAGGTTCACCGGCAGATCGTGCTGCACGAAGGTGAGGACGCGCGGCGTGCCGTTGCCGATGCCCGCCTGCACCAGCGTGCCGTTTTGCAGACGAAGGATGATGACATCGGGATCGTCGGTGACGAGAAAGCGGCCGCGCGCCGCCGACACCGCCAGCGACTGGCCGTCCGCCTGCTCCGACCTGAGAAAGACGCCGCGAAGATCGGCGCCATGGTCGAAGCTTTCGTCGACCCGAAGCACGCTGCGCTCGGCGATGCGGGTGAATTCGCCCACCTTGATGCTGGCGCCGAGCGCCCCCGAACGCAGCTCGAACTGCAACCCCTCGTAGGCGTAGCGCGAATAGGGTTGCAGGAAGCCGACGATGCCAAGGTTCACCACGGCGAAGAACAGCGCCAGCATATAGGGCACGCGCAGCAGCCGCCCATAGCCGATGCCGACGGCGTTCAGGGCATCGAGTTCGGAATTGAGGGCAAGGCGGCGAAACGCCAGCAGCACGCCCAGCGTCACGCCGATGGGGATGCCGAGCGACAGATATTCCGGGATGAGGTTGCCGAGCATCCGCCACACCACCGAGACCGGCCCGCCTTCGTTCACCACGAAATCGAACAGGTTCAGCATCTTTTCCAGCAGCAGCAGCATGGCGGCAATCACCAGCGTGCCGAGCAGCGGCACGATGATGAGACGGAACTGGTAGCGGTCGACCGCCGTCAGCAGGGCCATGATCGTCGGCCTTAGCAGCAGACCCCGAAAACGCCAATGCGGCTTCCGGCCGGCGCGCCGATCGGCTAGGATCGTCCGATGTTTATTGCAGCTTCGTTTCTGGCCGCCGCCGTTTTCGGCATCCCCGACGCCTGCGCTCCGGGCGCAACCGGCACGGCGGCGCTGGTGACGGTCGACGGTTTCCGCGACCGCACCGGCAATCTCAGGATCGCCATCTATCGCGCCATCGAGGACGAATATCTGGAATCGGGGAAATATGTGCAGCGCCTCGACACCAAAGTCACCGAGGACGGCGCCATGACCGTCTGCGCCCCCGTTCCGGGGCCGGGCCGCTATGCGGTGTTCGCCCTCCACGACCGCAACGAGAATGGCAAGATGGACCCGTTCCGCGACGGCGTCGGCATGTCGAACAACCCGAAGTTCGGCCTGTCGAAACCAAAGCTCGACATGGTGGAAATCGACCTTGGCGGCGTGACGCCGATGTCGATCGGTCTCAATTATTTGCAGGGATTCAGCGTAAAGCCCTGGCCAGATCGGAAAAATCGCTGACAGACAGGGTTTCGGCGCGCCGCGCCGGATCGATCCCGAGCGATTCCAGCGCCCTCAGCGCCCCCGGCACACCCTTCAGCGACTGGCGCAGCATCTTGCGGCGCTGGCCGAAGGCCGCCGCCGTCAGCCGTTCGACCATGGCCACCGGCACGTCGGTATCGGCGGCATCGGCGGCGGCAAGCGGTTTCAACCGCACCACGGCGCTTTCCACCTTTGGCGGCGGCGTGAAGGCGCGCGCCGGCAGCCGCAGCACGATCCTCGCCTCGGCGCGCAACTGCGCCAGCACCGACAAACGCCCATAGGCGGGCGTGCCGGGCGCCGCCACCAGCCGTTCGGCCACTTCCTTCTGGAACATCAGCGTCGCCGAACGCCACCACGGCGGCCATGCGGCCTCCGTCAGCCAGCCGGTCAGCAGCGGCGTGGCGATATTATAGGGCAGATTGGCGACGATGTGGGCGCCAGCGCCAACAAGCGCCGCCGCATCCGTCCTTAGGGCGTCGGCGCGCAGCAGATGCAGCCGGCCGCCGCTCGCCGCCTCCAGCCGTTCGAGGATGGCCCAGGCGCGCTGGTCATATTCGACCGCCCAGACCTCGGCGCCGGCCGCCAGCAGCGCCCGCGTCAGGCCGCCGGGGCCGGCGCCCACTTCGTAAACGCGGTCTCCGGGCGCGATTTCGGCCACGCGGACGATGCGGTCCAGAAGATTGGGGTCGAGCAGGAAATTCTGCCCCAGCGCCCTGGTGGCGCGAAGGCCGGCGCGGGCGATCTCGTCGCGAAGCGGCGGCAACGCGGCGGACGGCCGGGTGGACGGCGGGGCGGGCGGATCCGCCGTCAAGCGCCGGCGGGGTTCGACTGGCGGGTGCGGGCGCATTGCCCGGCCAGAGCGATGGCCGCGATCATGGCGCGCGGATTGGCTTCGCCGCGGCCGGCGATCGGAAAGGCGGTACCGTGATCGGGCGAGGTTCTGAGCAGCGGCAGACCGAGCGTCACATTCACTCCAAGGTCGAAATAAAGCGTTTTGAGCGGGATCAGCGCCTGGTCGTGGTACATGCAGATGGCGGCATCGTAGAGCAGCCTGGCCGATGGATGGAACATGGCGTCCGGCGAATAGGGACCGCTGACACCGAGACCGCGCTGCCGCAGCGTGGCGATCGCCGGCGCGATCACATCCAGTTCCTCGGTGCCGATCCGGCCGCCCTCGCCGGCGTGGGGATTAAGGCCGGCGACGGCGATTCGGGGCGACTCGATGCCGAAATCGCGCCGCAGGCCGCGAATGGCGGTTCGGGTGCGCGAAACAATAAGGTCGGCGGTCAGGCTGGACGCCACCGCGCCGAGCGGAACATGGATGGTGACGGGAACGGTGCGGAGATCCGGCCCAACCATCATCATCGCCACATTTTCGGCCGCGACGCCGCAGCGCTCGGCGACAAATTCCGTCTGCCCCGGATAGCGAAAACCGATGGAATACAATTGCGCCTTCGACACCGGCCCGGTGACTAGCCCGGCGGCCGCCCCCGAACGCGCGAGGCCGACGGCGGTTTCGAGCGAATCGAGCGCGCAGCGCGCCCCCGATTCGCTGGGCTGACCGGGCGTCACCGCCTCCGGCTCGTCCACCTGAAGCAGCGGCAGCGCCTCGCCGAACACGCCGGCGGCGGCGCCCGGATGGCTGATCTGGGCGATCGGCCCGTCCCACACCGCCTCGACGCTGCGGCGGTCGCCGATGGCGAAGAACACCGGCAGGCGATGGGCGTCGCGGATCGCCCAGGCCTTGGCGATCACTTCGGGGCCGATACCGGCCGGATCGCCAAGCGACACCGCCAGCGGCGCGATGGCGCCAGCGTGCGGCTGTTCGGCCGGCTGTTCGCCCGTTTGTTCGGATGGTTGGCGGCGGCCGGTCATCGTTCAGCGATAGTCGATCACCGCATCGCGCCGCAGGTCGCGCAGATAGCGGCGGGCGGCGCTGTTGACGCGCTCGTCGTTCAACTGCCCATAGACCTGGTCGAAGCTTGGCAGCGAAGCGTTCACCGTGCTGTCGTCGCGGCCGCACAGCACCAGCACCCGCAACCCCTCCTCGGCGGAGCCGAACGGCGGCGTCGCCTGGCCGATCTGCATATGCGAGAGGATTTCCTGCAACTGCGGCGGCAGGTCGCCCAGACGCAACTGGTCGTTCGAGACCACATCGGCGCCCAGTTCGTGCGCCACTTCCTCGGCGCGGCCGCAGCCGCCCATGGCGCGGGTCCGTTCCTGCATCGAGGCCGCCAGCGTCCGCGCGTCCTCCTCGGAAATGTCGGCGCTGAGCGGCACGGTCAACTGCTTCAGCGACAGCATGGCGTTCGCCGGATCGGCCGCCAGCACCTGGCGCTTGTCGATCAGGGCAACGATGGAGACGCCGCCGGGCACCAGCACCGGATCGGAGACCGCGCCCCGGTCCATGGTCGAAACCAGCCCCTGCAACGCCGGCGACAACTGCCCGGCGCGCACCCAGCCGAGATCGCCGCCAACGGCGGCGGTCGACGCTTCCGAGAACTGCCGCGCATAGGCGACGAAACTGGCGCCGGCGCGCACCTGCTCGACGATGCGCCTGGCATCGGCCATCACCTGCCCCTGCACTTCGGGGGTGGCCGACAGGAAGATCTCGCCGACCCGGTATTCGTCGGTGCCCTTGGCTTCCTCCAGCTTGCGGATCACCGACTGCACTTCGTCGTCGCCGACGTTGATGAACGGCTCGATCTTCTGCCTCAGCAGCCGCCCCCAGGCCAGTTCGGCGCGAATCTGCTGCTTGATCGAATCCGGCGACGAACCGCCCTGCTTCAGCGTTTCGCCGAACTGCTCGGGGGTCTGGCGGAAATTCGCCGCCACCCGCACATAGGAACTGTCGATTTCCGACTGCGGAATGGTGACATCGTTTTCCCGCGCCGCCTGAATCTGCAACTTCTCGTCGATCAGGTTCCTCAGCACCTGCAAGCGGAGGATATTGCGTTCCTCGGCCGAGACATTGCCGCTGTTGGCCATCAGCACCAGCCCGAGGCGATGGTCGACATCGGTGTCGGTGACGATGTCGCCGTTGACGATGGCCGTCGCTTTCCGCACATTGGGGTCGAAGGTGCCGAGCACCTGGATATCGGGCATGCCGAGACCCATCGACTGCACTGCTGGAATCATCTGTCCGGCGGCGGGAATCGCCACCGCCGCCGCAAGCGCGAAAACGACGGCCGCCGGCCGCGTCGGGAATCGGGATTTCATAACGGGAATCTGGATCCTGTGCATCTGCTCGCCAGCCTTCCGCATAACCGTTCGGAAGCAGCCGCGCCAGTGTTGTCGGCGATCCGGCCTGAACCGGCGCTGAAATCCGCCGCCCTCAACCGAGATTTCTGAGCTTCAGCGCGAACTGGAAGGTATTGCCCTGGCGCGCGTTCGGATTGTCGACATAGTTGCGCTTCCAGCCGAGCGAAAATTCGAAACATTCGTCGGTATAACTGACGCCCAGACGGTGGCGGATGGGCTGGAAGCCGTCCTCGGGCGGAAAGAAATCGCCTTCTCTCGATGTCAGGTCGACGATGGTCGAGCCGAACACCGCCCAATAGCGGCCGAAGGCAAGGCGGGCGCCGGCGCGCAGTTCCTCGTGGTCCTGCAAATCCTCCAGCTGGATCTTGCGGTTGAATTTCAGATAGCCGAGTGAAACGAAGCTTTTGCGGCTGCCGAAGGCCAGATCCACCTCGTTGCGGCGGACGGCGAGGCTGTCGCGGTCGATGCGAAGCCGCTGGGTGAATTCGACGAAGCGGCCAACCTGGACCGAAACGCGGCCGACCGGATCGGACAGATGCCCGGAAAAGCCGGTGCCGGTGGGGATCAGGCCGGTGCGGTCGCTGAAGCGATAGCTCTGGCCCAGCTGCGCCGTCACCGCGACCCCAGGCTTGCTCCAGCTCCAGTCGAGACCATAGGTGATGCGCGTGCCGTCCTCGAAGCGGTCGTAGCCGGGGAAGCGATTGAGCGCGAACAGGTTCGAATCCTCGAGGTCGATGGCGCGCGAATCCTCGTTCGGTAGCAGATCGTTGGCGCTTGCCTTCGCCGCCACCAGCTGCAGCCGCGGCGACAGGGTCTGCACGCCGCCGAAGAGAGCGCCCGAAAACGGCCATTCGACTTCGACGGCGGCGAGCGAAATGAAGCGGCCGCGCCAGCCGTCGCGCCCGGCATAAATGGCATCGTCGGCCAGCGGGCCGCTGCCGTCGTCGCGGCTGTTGTAAAGGTCGCCGCGAACAAGGCCGGTCAGGCTGACGCGCTGGCCGAACGCGGTCAGGAAGCTGCGCTGCCATTCGGCCGACGCCAGCCCGCGCGCCACCGACTGGCCGTCGGCGCGGTACAGGCCAAGGCTGTTGGCCTGCAACAGCAATTGCCCGTCCAGCACCCGGTCCGGCAGGCGCCAGCGGAAATCGACCAGCGGCAGCGCCACCGGCACCGTTCCCGCCGGCACGCCTTGCAGCAGGTTCTGGAAATACCAGCCGCGCACCGAGAAATAGCGGTTGCCGACCGTCTTGTCGGTGTCGAAATGCTCGACCGCATAGGTGCTGCGAAGCCGGGTATCGAGGCTGACCTGATAATGGCCGAGGAAATTGTCGTCGTTGGTGAGGCGCGCCGAAAAGGTCGAGCGCCAGCCGTTGCCATGCTCGATCCGGCCATTGCCGTCGAGAGCGCCGCGAAAGCGCTGCGGCGTCGGCACGATGGTCCCGGTCAGCGGATTCTCGCGCTGGCCTTCCGCATAGGTGAGCAGGCCGCCGATCCGCACCGGCCCACCGGCAAACAACTGCCGGTATTCAAGCCCCAGCAGCGGCCGGTCTCCGGTATAGAAATGGCCGGTGACGGTCAGGTCGCGGTCGGGCGCCATCGACCACAGCCAGGGAACGCGCATTTCGGCGCCAAGCTCGCGGGAAATGCGGAATTCCGGGGCCAGCAGCCCGGTGTAGCTGTGGTCGAAACTGTCGGGGTGCGAAAGCCGCGGCAGCGCCAGCACCGGCACGCCGAACATTTCCAGGCGCGCCCCCGTATAGAAGACCCGGCCGCGCACCGGATCGTGCACCACCTTCACCGCCTTCAACTGCCAGAGCGGCCTTGCCGGGCAGCCGTCGTCGCCGACGACGTTGCAGGGCGTATAGGCGGCGCGGTCGAGCGTCGACACGCCATTGGCGCGGACGCCGGAATTCGCCGCCAGCCGGCTGCCGTCGGCCAGGATCAGCAGCAGATTCCGCACCACGCCGTCGCGGAAGGATTCCGACAGTTCGAAATCATCGGCGACGGCGCGAACGCCGCTGCCATCGTCGAGCAATACTTGGCCGCTCGCCGTCACCATGCCGGTTTCGCGATTGTAGGTGACGGTGTCGGCGGTCAGCCGTGCGGCGTCGCGGCGCACCAGCACATTGCCGCTCGCCGTCACCAGTTGCATGTCCTCGTCGTAGGTCAGGCGGTCGGCGGCGAACTCGATCATCGGATCCGGCTCGGCGATATTGGCGGCCGGCGGGCCTGGCTGCTGCGCCATCGCGGCCAGCGGCGACACCGCCAGCAGCAGCACCGACCACGACGCCCCGCGCCACATCCTGTCGCAAGCAATCACCACAAGGCGGCTTTAGGGGGCCGCCCCAGCGCGTTCAAGCGGCGCTTTCCAGCGCGTGCGTTCAAGCGGCGGTTGCCGTCGTTCAGAACGGCAGCAGCCGCCGGTTCCGCGAATATTTCAGATAGCCGACATTGGCGCCAAGCCGCCAGCCGGCGCCAAGGCGGATCGGCACCAGGATGACGTTGCCGCGCTGGTGGTAGTTGGCCGAGACGCCGCCGACGAAATAGATCTTGCCCTCGACCGCCGGGAAGCGCTGGAAAATCTCGTCGGTGTCGTTCAGATTATAGACCAGCGTGAAGCTGCGCGAAGCGTCGCCGCCGACATCCGGCCCGATGGACGGCCCGGTCCAGTAAACGGTGCGCTCGCCCTCTACCTTGGAGTAAAGCGTGCCCTTGCCGTAGCGAAGGCCGACCACCAGGGCGCCGCCGCCCTCGCCGCCGACGATATAGGCGTTGGGTTCGCCAAGGTCGGCGAAGATGCCCTCGACCAGCTTGCCAAGACCCTCGGCGCCCTCGCCAAGGGCGCCATCGGCGGCGCGAAGGATTTCGCCCATGCTGTACGTCGCCGAGGAGGGGTTGCCGCTTTCCTGCGCGGCGCTGGCCGGCGCTTGCGAAGCCTGCGCCAGCGCCGGCTGCGGCAGCAGCGCCAGCGAGGCGGCCCCGAGCGCCGCCATTGTCCATCCGGTCTTCATGGGTCCATCCTCTTTGTCGCGCCTGAATCGGGCCTGAATCGAATCGCCGGCTGGCCGCTCATTGTTCCGCCACCACCGGGTTGGAAAGCACGGCAAGGCCGGAAATGTCCACCTCAACGGTGTCGCCCGCCTTCAGCCACAGCGGCGGCTTGCGGCCGGCGCCGACGCCGCCGCAGGTTCCGGTGGCGATGATGTCGCCCGAGCGCAGCTCGGTGAAGGCGGACACATAGGCGATCAGCGTCTCGGCGTCGTGCAGCATCAAGTCGATCGGGGTGTGCTGCACCTCGACTCCGTTCACCCGCGTCGACAGCCTATGCGCCCGATAGTCGCCGAACTGGCCGGCCGGCACCAGCTCGGGACCGATGCTGCCCGAGGCATCGAAATTCTTGCCCGGCGTGAACTGGCTGCTGTGGCGCTGCCAGTCGCGCACCGAGCCATCGAGGAACGCGGTCCAGCCAGCGACATGCGCCAGGGCGTCGGCGCGCTGGATGTGGCGGCCGGGGCGGCCGATCACCAGCGCCAGTTCGCCCTCATAGTCGAACATGGCGGACGAACGCGGCTTCACCACCGCTTCCCCGGCCCGCACCAGCGAGCGCGGCGTACGCAGGAACAGGTTCGGATGCGGATGCGCCGCATCGGCCGGTCCCACTTCGCCCCGATGCGCCGCATAATTGACGGCGGCGCAGAAAATGCGCGCATCGCTTTCCGGAAACCAGACCATCTTCCCTCCCGTTCCTCGCGCCTGTTCGGGCGCCTTTCCTGATCCTCGTTCAGAAACGCGATGTCCAGCCCAGTTCCGCCTGCACCAGCAACGGATCGCGCATCGGCGTGTCGGGCGCGTTCTTCTGCAACCGGGTCGTCGCCTTCAGATCGCCGAAGCGGGTCGGCAGGTTCACGCCGCCCTCCAGTTGCAGGATGCGCTCGCGATTCCTGGAAATGCGATAGCGGTCGAGACCGTGCAGGTTGAGGTCGATATGCCGGACCGCCAGATTCCAGCGGCGGTTCCGCGCGTCGGTAAGGGCGCCATGCAGCGTCAGCATCCGGGCGTCGCCGTCGATGGAGTGGCCGATCGGCCGGCGCCCATAGGTCCAGCCGTCGGTATAGAGGAAATGGCTGTAGATCGACCCCGGCCAGGTCTCGCTTCCCATCAGTGCGCCAAGCAGCTTCGACGCCTCGGTGTCGGCATATTCGATGCCGGCGTCGAACAGGGCGCCGCCCCGGCCGGCCGGTCCCGACAGGCCGGCGCTCAAGCGATGGGCGAACTGCTCGACGATCAGATTGTCGGCGTCCTCGCCGACCACCGCGAACCCCAGCTTCAGCACCTGGCCGCCGCCCAGCGGCCGCCGGTAGCTCATGTCGAAGCCGGCGAGCTGGTTCCCCGGCTCGTTCGCGGTGCCGGTGTTGTCGAAATCGCCAAAGCCGATCAGCGCATGGCCGATGGTTTTCAGGTCGCAGGGGCGGTTCTTGCCGCACAGTTGCAGGCCGCGGTTGA
>CAYYGQ010000008.1:0-23772 GCA_964471485.1 uncultured Sandaracinobacter sp.
GACGATCTCGCCGATCACTACCATGTGCGTGCCCTGCTGCACCAGTTGCGTCGGCCGCAGCACCATGGTGGTGCAGCTGTCGGCGAGGCGCGGCGGCAGCCCCGGTTCCAGCAGCCAGTCGCCGACGGCGAACTTGGCCTCGCCGCCGGCGTTGCTGCTGCAATGGCGGCATACCTCCACCTGGCTTTCCGAAAGCAGGTTGATGCCGATGTCGGCGCCCAGGGAAATGGCCTGCCAGGTGGAATTGGCGCGGTTGATGCACACCAGCATCGACGGCGGTTCCATGCTGACTTCGCAGAAGGCGGTGGCGGCCATGGCATAGCGGGTGCCGTCGCGGGCGGCGGTCACCACCGCCACCGGCCGCACCAGCGAGCGCAGCGCCATGCGCAGCCCCTCGGCGATTTCCGTCTGCCGCCCTGCTATCGTGATCGCATCCATTCCGCGCCTCTTACACCGGGCCGGACAAGCGGCCAATCCTGTCGCTTGTCAATCTAAGGTTCGTGCCGTCGGAAATCGAGAGCCTGGCAAACGAGAGCCATGCATTCGGGCGGCGCGACTGTTGGCCGCCATTCTGTCGGGGTGGCCGGCCGCCGCCGTGGAAACATGCGCCCCCGCGCCGGCAATCGGCAGAAAATCCCGGCGGCCTCTGCGACAATCCACCGAAAGGCAGCCTGCCCGCCACCATGGCCGGCAACGAAGGAGGATCGTTCATGCACAAATATCTGCTGGCCGGCGCCGCGCTCGCCACCCTGTGGCCCGCCGTCGCCACCGCGCAAACGGCCAATCTCCGCGACGCCCGCGAGCAGGCGCCGGCCGCCCTCATCGGCTATTGGAAGGTCGATCTGGACGCCTCCACCTATGCCGGCAACAAGCCGCGGGCGGCCACCCGCAGCTTCGCCTATACCGAAGGCGGCAAGATCCTCGTTTCCTTCGCCACGCTGAACGCTTCCGGCGGCTTCAGCTTCGGCCACTGGGCGGCGCAGGTCGACGGCACGCCCGCCGTCGAATACCACAGTTCCGCCGGGGCGATCGCCTATAACGAGGTGTCGCTGAAGAAGGTGGACGACCACACCCTCAACCTGACGGTGACGCGCCACGGCAAGGTCGATCTCGAAGCGGTCTACAAGCTGTCGGCCGACGGCCAGACCCTTACCTACAGCTATGGCGGCAATGTCCTCGTCTACCGGCCGTGGACCCTCGCCGACTGAGGGAGGCGGCCGCCGAAACCTGTTTCAGGCGGCCTCCGCCGCCGGGTCCAGCCTAGGCGGCCTCCGCCGCCGTCCAGTTCAGGCGGCTTCCGCCGCCGGGCGCCGGCCGATCCACAGATAGACGCCAAGGCCAAGCACATTCCAGAGCAGGAAGAACAGCCTGGTCTGGTCGGGCAGGCTCCAGAACAGATAGAGGCAGCCCGAAATGGCCAGCGGCCCCACCAGCCACGGCAGCGGCACCGAGAAGGGCCGTTGCAGCCCGAGGTCGCGCCGCCGCATCCGCAGCATGCAGACGGCAACCGCAACGAAAGCCGCCAGCGTGCCGGCATTGGCCAGGGCGGCGATCTCGTCAAGCGGCACCAGCCCGGCAAGAGCGGCCACCAGCAGCGCCGTCACCATGGTCATGCGGATCGGCGTGCCGGTGCGCGGGTTCACTTCGGCCAGCCGGGCCGGCAGCAGCCCGTCGCGCGCCATGACGAAGAAGATGCGGCTCTGCCCGAACAGGAAAGCGAGAATCACCGTCGGCAGGGCGATGATGGCGGCGGCGCCGATCACCGCCGCCACCTTGCCCTCCGACAGCGTCCTGAGGATCAGCGCCAGCGGCTCGGGGCTTTCGGCATAGACGGTGTAGGGCACGGCGCCGACCGCGGCGACCGCCACCGCCACATAGATGATGGTGCAGATCAGCATCGAGCCGAGGATGCCGATCGGCAGGTCGCGGCCGGGATTCTTGGTTTCCTCGGCGGCGGTGGAAATGGCGTCGAAGCCGTAGAAGGCGAAGAAGATGATGGCGGCCGCCGCCATGACGCCGTGGCGCACGCCCCCCACATCGTGGGCGACGAAGCCGTGGGGCATGAAGGGCCGGAACTGCGCCAGGTCGAAATGCGGCAGGGCGACGGCGACGAACAGGGCAAGGGCGGCGATCTTCACCACCACCAGCACGGCGTTCACCGTCGCGCTTTCGCGGGTGCCGAGCGCCAGCAGCCCGGCGACCGCGAACACGATCAGGACCGCCGGCAGGTTGACCAGGCCGCCGGCATGTGGGCCGGCGCTGAGCCATTCCGGCAGCGGCGCGCCAAGGGTGATGAAAAAGCCGCTCACATAGCCCGACCAGCCGACGGCGACCGCGCTCACCACCAGCGAATATTCGAGGATGAGGCTCCAGCCGATCACCCAGGCCACCAGTTCGCCGATCACCACATAGCTGTAGGTATAGGCCGACCCCGACGCCGGAATGGCCGCCGCCACTTCGGCATAGCAGAGCGCGGCGCAGGCGCAGACGGCGCCGGCCACCGCGAACGACAGGATGACCGCCGGGCCGGCGAGATTGGCGCCGATCCCGACCAGCGTATAGATGCCGGTGCCGACGATGGCGCCGACTCCGAGCGCCACCAGATGCCACCAGCTGAGCGTCGGGCGCAGCCGATGCTCTGGCGAAAGCTGTTCGCTGTGCAGTTGCTTGCGGCGGTTCCAGTTGCGCATGGCCATGTCCTCTTGGGTGCGGGCGTCGGCCCTGTCGCGTTCGGTTCAGATCTGTTCGTAGAAACCAAGCGTGCGCTGCTCAAGCTCGCGCACCGCCCGGAACGCTTCGTCGATGGCGGTTCCGGCGGTCGACACGCCGCCGGCATCGGCGTTGGCTATGGTGATGCGCCCGAACGGCGCCTTGGCCAGCACCGTCGGCGACACCCCGCCAGGCTGGTCTTTGTCGAACAGTTCGTTCCGCCCGGTGGTGAAGCCGTGCCCCCAGCGGTTGACGGTGATGGCGAGGATGTCGCGCGCCGGATCGAAGCCGGTGCCGGCCAGCGCCGCCGCCGCCTGGGCGCGAACGGCGCGCTCGAAATGCGAAAAGGGCATGTCGAGGAAGCCGGCGCGCACCACCCGGAACACATCGTCGGCCGGCGTGCCGGGGTCGAGCGCGTTGCCGCCCAGAATCTCGCTGACCATGGTGGCGTTGGAGCAGACCCCGGAATTGGAGCCGGTGCCGAAGCTGACCACCACCGGCTCGGACGGCGAACGCGACGGCACCAGGTCGCCCAGATAACGCGGCGACGGCAGCCCCATCGAGCCATAGAAAGACGACGGGAAGTTGATGTTGCTGGCCTTCAGCCTGGCGAACGGCTCCCAGTTGCGGAACAACACGTTCGTCATCTGGTTCACCGCGCGCACCGCGCCGTGCAGCGCCGCCTTCTGTTCGTCGGGCAGTTCGGGCACCAGATAGGGGATGACATTGTTCTGGCAGGCCAGCACCACATTCTTGCCGCGAACGAGCCTGGCCTGGCCGCCTTGCACATAGGCGACTTCGCATTCGCTGTTGTCGGGGTCGAACAGCCGCCTCGGCGTCTCCAGATGGCGGACCCGGATCGCCGTGCTCGAAAGGCGGATGCGCGTCGGCTGCTCGCGGTCCAGCACCGAATAATTCACCCGTTTCGTTTCGACGGCGGCGAAATCGCCGGCGGCAAGCGCGTCGGGGATCAGCGCGCGCACCAGCAGGCGGGCGATGTCGCTGTTGCCGGCCGGCAGGGTGAAATCGTCCTGCCGGTGCGCTTCCCCTTCCGGCGAGAAATCCGGGCGGGCAAGGCCCAGCCCGTCGAAGCCCGGGCGCATGCGGAAAAAGGCGAACCAGGCCGAGCCCATTTCAGCGCTGAGGCACCAGACGCCGCCCATCAGCGGCACCACATCGGGGTGCACCTTGGCGACGTTGCGCAGATAGTCGCCATAGCTCATCGAGCGCAGCGCCGCCGTCTTCTCGTCGGCGCTCATGCCGGCCATATAGTCAATCTTGCCGGTGGTGATTCGCAGCAGATCGTCGCGGATGCGCTTGGAAAAAGGCGTGCGCGCCAGCCACTCGGCGGTCGGCCGGAGCGGCGTGCCCCCCGGCACCAGCCGGTTTACGCCATAGGCTTCCTTGCGGAAGAAGGTCGCCGGCCCAAGGCCGAGCGCGCTATAGAGTTCCCGGTCGACCCGATCGGTCGGATGGCCCTTCTCGATGCCGAGTTCGTGGATCAGCGAAATCGATTCATAGGTCCATTGGGATGGCGAGACCATGTAGGACGAGCCGGCGTTGGCGAACAGCTGCCGGCCGTTGTGCAAATATTCGTTGCGTTTGGCGTGGCCGCCGAAATCGTCCATGGAATCGAGGATCAGAATCTTGGCGCTCGCGCCCGCCCGCTTGCGGAAATACCAGGCGGCGGCCAGGCCGCTGAGGCCGCCGCCCACCACCACCAGATCATAGCGTTCGCCGGTGTCGGCCGGGGCCGCGAAGCTCTCGCCGTCGCGCATGCCGTGCGCCACTTCGTAGGAACCGGGATGCTGGCCGCGCATGCCGGTGCGCAGCGGCGGATAATTGTCCGCCGAAACCGAACCGGCGACCGTCCCTTGCGCTCCTTGCGCAACAGCGGGCGCCGCTTTGGCGGCCGCCACCGCGCCGCCGGCGGCGACGGCCACCCCCTGGATGAAGTCGCGCCGGGCGATGCGGCGGTCCATGCCAAGCCTCTTGTCTTCTGCGTCCATCTGCCACCTCCTCGAAACGCCGGCCGGCGCGGGCCCGGCCATTCTGCCGATGGCCGCGGCCCCGCCAGGGCCGGCGCACTCCCTCGGGTCCGGTCTCGACCGGACCCATGGCGGAAGACTATCAGCGGCAACGACCGCATGTTTGCCGAAAACAACGGCCCCCAAAGCATATTCTACTGAAATGCCCCGCCGCCGGGGCCGCCGGGGGCCGACGACGCGGAAACAGAGCGAGGGGGGCAACGGCTGGGATGGCGGCAGGAATGGCGGCAGGGATGGCGGCGGCGCCGCAGCAGAATCCACTTCAAGGGCCGCGGAAAACAAGAGATTGCGCGGCCTCGGGCGATGCAATCGCCAGCAGACTTCACGCGCCGCCCCTAGACTAGCGCCATCAAGGGAGCAGCGGAGAGCAACATGCGCGTGAACTCGCTCATCGAATCCGATCGGGCGCACTGGATCCATCCGGCCACCTCGTGGAGCGCGCACGAAGCGCGGGGCGCCACCGTGCTCGATTCCGGCCACGGCGTCTATTTAAGGGACTTCGAGGGGCGCGAACTGCTCGACGGCTTCGCCGGTCTCTGGTGCGTCAATGTCGGCTACGGCCAGGACAGCATCGTCGAGGCGGCGGCGGCGCAGATGCGCCGCCTGCCCTACGCCACCGGCTATTTCCACTTCGCAAGCGAGCCGGCCATCCTTTTGGGCGAGAAGCTGGCCGAGCGCGCCCCCGGCGACCTGAACCATGTCTATTTCACCCTCGGCGGCTCGGGCGCGGTCGACGGCGTCATCCGTTTCATCCGCTATTATTACAACATCACCGGCCGCCCGGCGAAAAAGCACATGATCGCGCTCGAACGCGGCTACCACGGCTCCAGCAGCACCGGCGCCGGGCTGACCGGCCTGCCCGCCTTCCACCTGAACTTCGATGCGCCGGGGCCGTTGCAGCATCATATCCCGCCGCCCTATCCCTATCGCTCGGACGCGGCCGACGACGCCGAACTGATCGCCCGCTCGGTCGCCGATCTCCGCGCCAAGGTGGAGGAACTGGGCGCCGACAACGTCGCCGCCTTCTTCGCCGAGCCGGTGATGGGCGCGGGCGGGGTGATCGTGCCGCCCCGGGGCTGGCTGGCGGCGATGCGCGAGGCCTGCCGCGATCTCGACATCCTCTTCGTCGCCGACGAAGTGATCACCGGCTTCGGCCGCACCGGGCCGTTGTTCGCCTGCGCGCACGAAGGGGTGGAACCCGATTTCCTGACGGTGGCCAAAGGCCTCACCGCCGGCTATGCGCCGATGGGGGCCTTGTTCATGTCCGACCGCATCTATCGCGCCATCGCCGACAACACGCCGCCGGGCACCGTCATCGGCCACGGCGAAACCTATTCCGGCCACCCGGTCAGCGCCGCCATCGCCCTCGAAGTGCTGCGCTTGTACGAAGAAGGCGGGCTGCTGGCCAACGCCGAGGCCGTCGCTCCCCTCTTCCGCGAACGGCTGCTGCAACTGGCCGATCATCCGCTGGTGGGCGAGGTGCGCTCGCTCGGCCTGCTTGCCGGGATCGAACTGGTGACAAGCAAGGAACGGAAAACCCGGCCGGCACGGGAATTGGGGGTGCCGGGCCATCTTGCCCGCATCGGCTATCGGCGCGGCCTCATCTTCCGCGCCTTCGGCGACGGCGTCATCGGCCTTGCCCCCGCCCTTTGCATCCGCCCGGCGGAAATCGACCTACTGGCCGAGCGCCTGCGCGCCACCCTCGACGAACTGCTGTCCATCCCGGAGATCCACGATGCGATTGACTGATTTCAAGGCCCTTTCCTTCGACTGCTACGGCACCTTGATCGATTGGGAATCGGGCATGATCGAAGGGCTGCGCGGCCTCACCGCGCGGCTGGCCACCCCCTTGTCGCGGAACGAGATTCTGCAAGCGCACGCCCGCCACGAATCGGCGCAGCAGGCGCAGACGCCGACCAAGCCCTACCGCGAGCTGCTGCCGATCGTCTACAAGCGCCTTGCCGAGGAATGGGGCCTCCCCGTCAGCAACGCCGCCTGCGAGGAATATGGCCAGTCGGTCCGCTACTGGCCGGCGTTCGAGGATTCCCCCGGCGCCCTTCAGTATCTGAAAAAATATTACAAACTCATCATCCTGTCGAACGTCGACAACCGCACCTTCAGCCACAGCAACGACAAGCTGATGGTGGCGTTCGACGCCATCTATTCCGCCGAGGATATCGGCGCCTACAAGCCGAGCGACGCCAATTTCCTCTACATGAAATCGCACCTTGCCGACCTCGGCCTCGAAGCGCACCAATTGCTGCACACCGCCGAAAGCCTGTTCCATGACCATCTGCCGGCCAACCGCCACGGACTTGCCAACTGCTGGATCCACCGTCGCCACGCGGACGAAGGCTTCGGCGCGACCATGACCCCGGCGACCACGCCCCACACCGATTTCCACTTTCATTCGATGGCGGATCTGGTGAAGGCGCACCAGCAGGAAATCCGCGACGGCTGAGCCCGGCGATCTTTCGAAAGGACGACAAATGAGCATGCCGAAGCTGGACCGGATCGACATCAACATCCTCGCCGAACTGCAACGCAGCGGCCGCATCACCAACGCCCAGCTCGCCGATCTGGTCGGCCTGTCGCCCAGCCCCTGCCTCGCCCGCGTCAAGCGGCTGGAAGCGGCCGGCTATATCTCCGGCTACAGCGCCGTCATCAACCTGGCGAAGATCGGCGGCAGCCAGATGGTCTTCACCTCGATCACGCTGAGCGACCACCGCCGCGCCGATTTCATGAAATTCGAGCAGAAGATCGCCCAGTTCGAGGAACTGGTGGAATGCCATCTGGTCAGCGGCGGCTTCGATTATCTGCTGAAATTCGTGGTGCGCGGCATCGCCGAATACCAGCGCATGATGGAGGAAATCCTCGACAGCAACATCGGCGTCGCCAAATATTTCTCCTATATCGTCATCAAGTCGGTGGTGGCGCGCGGCCAGCCGCCGGTGAAGCTGCACGCCCCCGCTCTCGCGCACTGCCACCCGGCCGACTGAACGGGCGGCGCCGCCCGTTCAGCCGATGCGTTCGGCGACCGCCTTGCCGCAGGAAAGGGTGTCGGCTGTGCCGCCGAGGTCGGCGGTGCGGCAGGCTTGATCGGCCAGCGTTGCCTCGATGGCGCCCACCAGCGCCTCGGCTGCCTGGCGTTCGCCGAAATGCTCCAGCATCATGGCGCCGCACCAGATCTGGCCGATCGGGTTGGCGATTCCCTTCCCGGCGATGTCGGGCGCCGAGCCGTGCACCGGCTCGAACAGCGATGGGAAGGCGCCGCCGGGGTTGATGTTGGCGGAAGGGGCGATGCCGATGGTGCCGGTGCAGGCGGGGCCGAGGTCGGAGAGGATGTCGCCGAACAGGTTCGACGCCACCACCACGTCGAAGCGGTCGGGGTGCAGCACGAACTGCGCTGCCAATATGTCGATGTGGTATTTGTCGGTGCGGACCTCGGGGAAGTTGCGCGCCATTTCCTCGACCCGCCCGTCCCACCAGGGCATGGTGATGGCGATGCCGTTCGATTTGGTGGCCGAGGTCAGATGCTTTTTCGGCCGCTGTTGCGCCAGTTCGAAGGCATAGCGCAGGATACGGTCGGTGCCGTGGCGGGTCATCACCGTTTCCTGCAACACCACTTCGCGGTCGGTGCCGGGGAAGGAAATGCCGCCGATGGCCGAATATTCGCCCTCGGTATTCTCGCGCACCACCAGAAAGTCGATGTCGCCGGGCTGCCGCCCGACCAGCGGGCAGGGCACCCCCGGCATCAGCCGCACCGGCCGCAGATTGACATACTGGTCATATTCGCGGCGGAATTGCAGCAGCGACCCCCAGAGCGACACATGGTCGGGGACCGTCGCCGGCCAGCCGACGGCGCCGAAATAAATGGCGTCGACCTGGCCGATCCGCTCTTTCCAGTCGTCGGGCATCATGGCGCCGTGGCGGGCGTAATAGTCGCAACTGGCGAAATCATGCCATTGCTGCTCGATGGTGAAGCCATAGGCGGCGGCCGCCGCCTCCAGCGCGCGGATTCCTTCCGGCACCACTTCCTTGCCGATGCCGTCGCCCGGCAGAACGGCGATCCGATATTGCCTTGCCATGCTTCTCCCCTTCTCAGCCGAGTTTCAGGCCGGCCCAGTGGAAGGTCTTGGTTTCAAGATATTCCTCGATCCCCTCGACGCCGCCCTCGCGGCCAAGGCCGGATTGCTTCATACCGCCAAACGGCGCCACATCCATCGACATGGCGCCGGTGTTGAGGCCGACGATGCCGAACTCCAGCGCCTCGCTCACCCGCCAGGCGCGGTCCATGTCGGCGGTGAAGAAATAGGCGGCAAGGCCATAGGGCGTGGCGTTGGCAAGCGCGATCGCCTCGGCCTCGGTGTCGAAGCGGAAGACCGGGGCGACGGGGCCGAAGGTTTCCTCGCTGGCCAGCAGCATCGAATCGAGCGCCCCGGTCAGCACCATCGGCCGCGCATAGCCTGCGGGCGCTTCGGCGGCCGCCGCAATGGCCGCCCCCTTCGACAGCGCGTCGGCCACATGGGCCGCCACCTTGTCGTTGGCGGCGGCGTTGATGAGCGGGCCGATCGCCACCCCCTCCTCGGTGCCCGGTCCCACCTTCATCGCCGCCACCTCGCGGCCCAGGCGCTCGACGAAGCGGTCGTGGATGCCGGCCTGCACCAGAATGCGGTTGGCGCAGACGCAGGTCTGCCCGGCGTTTCGAAACTTGCTGGCCAGGGCGCCGGGAATGGCAAGGTCGAGGTCGGCGTCGTCGAACACCAGGAAGGGGGCGTTGCCGCCCAGCTCCAGGCTCAGCTTCTTCACCGTATCGGCGCATTGCCGCATCAACAGCGAACCCACCCGGGTCGAGCCGGTGAAGGACAGCATGCGGACGGCGGCGTTCGCGGTCAGCTCGCCGCCGATCGCTTGTGGCAGCCCCGTCACCACGTTCAGCACGCCGGCCGGAAGGCCCGCCTCCTCGGCCAGCGCCGCCAGCGCCAGCGCCGTGAACGGCGTCAGTTCCGAGGGCTTGACGACGAGGGTGCAGCCGGCCGCCAGCGCCGCCGCCCCCTTGCGGGTGATCATCGCCGCCGGGAAATTCCACGGCGTGATGATGGCGCAAACGCCGACCGGCTCTTTTCGAACCAGAATGCGGCGGTCGCGGGTCGGCGCCGGGATTTCGTGGCCGCCGATGCGCCGCCCCTGCTCGGCGAACCATTTGACGAAGGTGGCGGCATAGCGGATCTCGCCGGCCGCCTCGGCCAGCGGCTTGCCTTGCTCGGCGGTCATGATGCGCGCCAGCGGCTCCACATGCTGCAGCAGCAGCGCATGCCAGCGTTCGAGGATGGCGGAGCGTTCGGCGGCCGGGGTGGCGCGCCAGCCGGGAAGCGCCGCCGCGGCGGCGTCGATGGCGCGGCGGGTGTCGTCGGCGCCGCAGGCGGGAACGAAGCCGACCGTGGCGCCGTCGGCCGGGTTGGCGACGGCCAGCCGCTCGCCCGATTGCGAATCGAGCCAGGCGCCGCCGATCAACACCCGCTCGATCGGCTGGCCGGCGGTAACGGCGGCAGCAGCGGCGCCCGAATCCATGCTCATGCCAACACTCCTCCTCGAACGAACGAACGGCCCGGACTGTAGCGGCCCGGCGGTTCGCCGTGCTGCCTGATCCGGGACGGCTGCGGCAGAAGCTTTCGTATTTTCCCGCCCGGGCGAAACTTGCTGGCGCCGCCGGCCTTGCAATCCCCGGCCAACCTCCCTCCCTTCGTGGCAGAAGGACGAAAAGGAGAATCGAACATGCCGGAAACTAACCCGCCAGCCATCAAGCCCACCGCCGAATTCGCCGACTTCGAGCGACTCGACATCCGCGTCGGCACCATCGTCGACGTGCAGCCCTTTCCGCGCGCCCGCACCCCGGCCTACAAGGTAGAGGTGGATTTCGGCGCCGCCGGCAGGCGCTGGTCGAGCGCGCAGATCACCAGCTACGCACCAGAACAACTGCTCGGCACGGCGGTCTGCTGCATCGTCAATTTCGCGGCGCGGAACATCGCCGGCTTCCGCTCGGAGATTCTCATCCTCGGCGCCCGCGACCGCGACGGCCACGTCATCCTGCTGACGCCGCGCAGCGAGGTGCCGGCCGGACAACCGGTGTTCTGAAGCAAGCCCGCAACAAAGCCCGGAACAAAGCCCGAAATAATCCGGCGGCGGCCGGCCCCGGTACGCCGCCGGCACCACCTGCGCCGCCGGCCGCCCTTCCATCCCGATCGGGATCGGTCGCCGATCTGGCACAAAATTTCGCACGCCCTCCGCAATTCAGCAACATTCCCGGTTTCATCAAACATATCCTGTCTCGGCCTAGTCGAATCGCATGTGAAGCTCATGCATGAGACAAAGTAACATTCAAAAGCGGCAATTGCCGCTATAAGAGACTGTTGCGAATTATAATAACAAGCAAAAACAAGATAGAAATCTATATTTATCATGAATCAATGAAGGAGGGGTAGGATGTACGCGATCAATCGTCTTCGTCTTTCGGTGGCTTCCGTTCTTCTGCTGGCAACGTCCTCCGCGGCGCTGGCGCAAGGTGCGGCACAGTCGGCCGCCGGCGGCGAAACCCAGGGCGAAACCATCATCGTCACCGGGCTGCGCGGACAGTTGCGCTCGATCACCGACTCGCCGGTTCCGGTCGATGTCTACAATATGGAAACCATCGAGCAGTCGGCGCAGACCGACACGCTGAACGTGCTGCAAACGCTGGTGCCGTCCTATACGGTGCCGCGCTCGGCCAACACCACGTCCAACAGCTTCATCCGCTCGCCGTCGCTGCGCGGCCTCTCCGCCGACAAGACGCTGCTGCTGCTGAACGGCCACCGCCGGCACAAGTCGGGCAGCGTCAATGTCGGCGGCACCGGCTCGCAGGCGGCCGACGCCGCGGTCATCCCCTCGATCGCCCTGCAATCGGTCGAAGTGCTGCGCGACGGCGCCGCCGCCCAATATGGCTCGGACGCCATCGCCGGAGTCATCAACTTCCAGTTGAAGGACGCCGACCATGGCGGCTCGCTCAGCATCCAGGGCGGCCGCTATTATGCCGGCGACGGCAACAGCGTGCAGATTTCCGGCAACATCGGCCTGCCGCTTTCCGATCGGGGCTTCATCAACCTCTCGGCGCAGCTGAACGACGACGGCCGCACCGTCCGCGCGCGGAAATTCGCCTCCACCTCCTGGAACCCGGACGAGGCCTATGCCACCGACCCGGCGTTCCGCGCCGCCGTCGACGCCGCCGGCATCGACCTCGACAAGCCGCTGGAACGGCAGGGCAAGCCATCGGAACGGGCGGCGCGCTTCATCGTCAATTCCGGGATCGACCTCACCGACGACAGTTCGCTCTACGCCTTCGCCAACTACTCGCGCTCGAAGGGGGTCGCCAACGCCACCTACCGGGTGCCGGGCGGCCGCCACGCGGTGATGGACAATCCGATCCGCCTCGACGACGGCTCGGAATGGCGCTTCAAGGACCAGTTCCCCCTCGGCCTCGCCCCGCAGTTCGCCGGCGAAGTCACCGACTGGAGCGTCACCGCCGGCTGGCGGACCGACCGCGAATTCGGCAACGGCCAGACCTTCCGGGCCGACCTCAGCGGCCGCTACGGCTGGGATCGAATCCTCTACACCATGTGGGATACGGTGAACCCGTCGATGGGACCGGATTCGCCCAGCTTCTTCCGCGCCAGCGACTATACCTCCGACGAGACATCGGTGAACGCCGACTTCGTCTACACCGTCCCGGTCGAGGCGTTCGCCGGGCCGCTGACCTTCAACTTCGGCGCCGAATACCGCCGCGAGGGCTTCACCATCGGCGCCGGCGGCGTCGATTCCTACAGCGGCGGCACCTGGTCGGTGGCCGACCCGTTCGGCTTCTGCAGCACGGAAAGCGATTTCTCGCTACGCACCCTCACCCCCGGCGCGCCGACCGGCCAGGGCATCGACTGCACCAGCAGCGCCGACCCGGTCTACAACATCCTGCAACCCGGCTCGAACGGCATCACCGGCCTGCCGCCCAGCGTCGCCGGCCGGCACGTCACCGACAGCAAGTCGCTTTACGGCGAAGTCACGGTGGACGTGACCAGAGCCTGGTTCCTCGATTTCGCCGCCCGCTACGAGCATTACCAGTCGTTCGGAAGCAAGGCGGTGTGGAAGGCGGCCACTCGCTATTATCTGGTCGACTGGCTGGCGCTGCGCGGCTCCATCGGTACCGGCTTCCGCGCGCCGACCGCCGGCCAGCTCAACATGACGCAGACGCAGATCAACACCGTCGGCGGCGTGCCGCTCAACATCGGTCTCTATCCAGCGTCGAACCCGGTGTCGCTCTATCTGGGCGCCACGCCGCTCGGGCCGGAGCAATCGAAGAACTACTCGCTCGGCCTGACGCTCACCCCCTCGTCGGACATCTCGGTGACCATCGACGCCTATCAGATCAAGCTGACCGACCAGATCTACGCCACCACCCTCATCGACGTGACGCCGGCGATCGAGGCGGCCATGATCGCCGCCGGCATCGTCGGCGCCTCGTCGATCGACCAGGTGAACTATTTCCAGAACGCCCTCGACACCACGGTCCGCGGGGTGGATTTCGTCGCCTCCTACCGCCTCTACTGGCTGGGCGACAGCGCCACCAACCTCACCGCCGCCTTCAACTACAATGAAAGCAGGATCGACCGCATCAACGTCGCCGGCGTGTCGTTCAACGCCGTCAGCCGCTATAATTTCCACAATAATGCCCCGAAATGGCGCGGCAACGTCGCGGCGCAGCAGGACGTCGGCCCGGTGTCGCTCCTGGCCCGCGTCAATCTCTTCGGTCCCTATTCCCGGCAGACCACCCGCGCCGGCAACGCCATCCAGCGTTTCCGCACCCAGGCCATGCTCGACCTCGAAGCCTCGGCGTCGCTCGGCGGCGGCTACAGCATCAGCCTCGGCGCCCGCAACATCCTCGGCCATTATCCGGCGGTGAACCGGATCGACGACACCAACGGCCGCACCTACACCGACGGCCCGGTCGACTGGCAGGGCGGCTATTATTACGGCAAGATTTCCTTCAGCTTCTAGGAGGCGCCGAACCGGAGGGGCCGGGCGAATCGGCGCCCAGCTCCTCCAGGATCGGACAATCGGGTCGCTGGTCGCCGTGGCAGTGGGCGGCCAGCGACAGCAGGGTCCGCCGCATCGCCTGCAATTCCTCGGCCTTCCCGGCAAGGTCGGCGGCGTGCGCCAGCGCCAGCGCCTTCACATCGGCGGACGCCCGCCCGCGGTCCGCCCAAAGCGCGAGCAGGGTGCGGATTTCCTCGATCGAAAAGCCAAGATCGCGCGAGCGGCGGACGAAATTCAGCCGGTGCACATCGGACGCGCCATAATCGCGATACCCCGACTCCCGCCTTGGCGGCGCCGGGATGAGACCAATGCCCTCATAGTGGCGGATCATGCGCTGGCTGACGCCGGTTCGCCGCGCCACTTCGCCGATGTTCATGCCGCACCCCCCGTCGCCGTCGGCCGCCAGCGCTTCAGCAGCAGCGCGTTCGACACCACGCTGACGCTGGAGAGCGCCATCGCCGCCCCCGCCAGCATCGGGCTGAGGAAGCCGAGGGCGGCCAGCGGAATGCCGACGATATTGTAGATGAAGGCCCAGAACAGCCCCTGGCGGATCTTGGCGTTGGTGCGCGCCGAAATCGCAATGGCGTCGGCCACCAGCCTGGGGTCGTTCCGCATCAGCGTGATTCCGGCGGTCGCCATGGCGACATCGGTGCCGGACGCCATGGCGATGCCGACATCGGCAAGGCCAAGCGCCGGCGCATCGTTGACGCCATCCCCCACCATGGCGACGACCGCTCCATGGCGCCGCCGTTCCTCCACCGCCCGCGCCTTGTCTTCGGGCAGAACATTCGCCACCCAGTCGTCAAGGCCAAGGCTGTCGGCCACCGCTTTCGCGGCGCCGGCATTGTCGCCGCTCAGCATGGCGGCGCGAATGCCGCGCCGGTGCAGGGTCTCGATCGCCGCCCTGGCGGTTTCCCTGGGCGCATCGGCAAAGCCGAGCACGCCAAGGAGGCGCGGCGGCGCCACGGCGGCCACATAGGAAACGCTGTGGCCGGCCGTCTCCAGCCGCGACGCCGCCTGCCGAAGCGGCGCCAGGTCGATGCCCAGTTCCGCCATCATGCGCCGGCTGCCAAGAACATGCTCTCCGCCGTCAATCGCCCCGCGCACGCCGCGCCCGGCCACCACCCGCAGATGGTCGGCCGCCGCCGCCCGCACCCCGTCCGCCTCGGCGCGATCGAGCACGGCTTGCGCCAGCGGATGCTCGCTTCCCTTCTGCAACGAGGCGGCCACCGCCAGCAGCGCCGCTTCGTCCACGCCGTCCGCCGCCAGCATGGCCGCAAGCTTCGGCGTTCCAGCCGTCAGCGTGCCGGTCTTGTCGAACAGCACCTCCGTCACCTTTTCGGCCTGTTCCAGGGCCTCGGCGTCGCGGATCAGGATGCCCGCCCGGGCGGCGACACCAGTGCCGGTGACGATGGCCGTCGGCGTCGCCAGGCCAAGGGCGCAGGGACAGGCGATCACCAGCACGGCAACCGCATTCAGGATGGCGGTGGTTGCGCCGGCACCCGCCAGCCACCAGCCAAGAAAGGTGGCGGCCGCCGCCAGCAGCACCGCCGGCACGAACCAGGCGGCCACCCTGTCCACCAGCTTCTGCACTGGCGCCTTGGCCGCCTGCGCCGATTCGACGAGGGCGACGATCTTCGCCAGCATGGTTTCGACGCCGACCGCCACCACCTCCAGCAACAGCCGGCCATCGGCGTTGATGGCGCCGCCAGCCACCCGCTCGCCCGGCCCCACCGCGACCGGCATGCTCTCTCCGGTCAGCATGGACTGGTCGACCGAGGAATGGCCCTCTTCGACCACGCCGTCGACGGGCACCCGCTCGCCGGCCAGCACCACCACCCGGTCGCCGACGCGGATCTGTTCGACGGCCACCATTTCCTCGCCGCCGTCGGCGTTGCGCCGCCGCGCCTGGTCCGGCCGCAGCGCCATCAGCGCGCGGATGGCTTCGCCGGTCTGCCGCTTGGCGCGGCCCTCCAGCCACTTGCCGACGAGAACAAGGGTGATGATGACGGCGGAGGCTTCGAAATAGAAATGCCCGCGCGGCCCCGCCGTCAGCAGTTGCCAGAGGCTCAGTCCGAAGGCGGCCGATGTGCCAAGGGCCACCAGCGTATCCATGTTGGCGGTCTTCGCCCGGAGCGCGCGATAGGCGCCGGCATAGAAGCGGGCGCCCAGCCAGAACTGCACCGGCGCCGCCAGCCACAATTGCCACCAGCCCGACAACTGAACATTTATGCCAAACGGCTGCAACAGCATCGGCAGCAGCAGCGGCGCCGTCAGCAGCGCCGCCAGCCACAGGGTCCAGCCGTCGCGCTTCCCTTCGGGCGGCGTCGACTCCGGCCCGTCGCCGGCAAGAGCGGCGCCGTAGCCGGCCGCTTCGACCGCCGCCACCAGCGCTTCGCCCCGGACTTCGGGACCGCCGGCAACGCGGGCGCGCTCTGTCGCCAGATTGACCGACGCCGCCTTCACGCCCGGCACCGCCAGCAGCGCCCGTTCGACACGGCCGGCGCAACTGGCGCAGGTCATGCCGGTAACGACGAGATCGGCGCTTGCGGTTTCGGCTATCGCCAGTTCTGCATCGGGCTTCGCCCGTTCTGCTTCAGGCTGCGCCTGTTCTGCGTCGGGCTTCGCCCGTTTTGCTTCGGGCTGCGCCCGTTCGACGGTGGCCATGCGCGGCTCCTGCTTGCTTCAAGAGCAGCCTTGTTCAACCCTCACATCATGTCAGAGTCAAGCCTCTTCAGTTCGCATCATTCATGGCGAAGCGCGTCGATCGGGTTGAGACCGGCAGCGCGGCGCGCCGGGAAATAGCCGAAGGCGACTCCGATCAGCGCCGAGACCAGAAAGGCGAAGCCGTTGATCTGGGCGTCGAACGTCCAGGGCACCTGCATGATCGGCGACAGGATCAGGATCGCCACCTGCGCCAGCACCAGGCCGATGAAGCCGCCGATGCACGACAGCACCACCGCTTCCACCAGAAACTGCATCAGCACTTCCCGCGACACCGCGCCGATGGCGAGGCGGGTGCCGATTTCGCGGGTGCGCTCCGTCACCGACACCAGCATGATGTTCATGATGCCGATGCCGCCGACCACCAGCGAGATGGCGGCGACGGCGGCGACGATCCGCGTCAGCAGCGTCGTCGTCCCGGTCATGGTGTCGGCGATCTGCCTGGTGTCGAAGATGTTGAAATCGTCGAGCTTGCCGCCGGTGATGTGGCGGCGTTCGCGCAGCAGATCGGCAATCCCGGCCTGCACCTGTTCGGTCGAATAGGCGTCGTCCACCCCGACCTGCATATAGGAAATATTGTTGTTGCCGGTGAAGCGGCGCTGCACCGTTTTCAGCGGCATCAGCACGATATCGTCCTGGTCGCCGCCAAAGCCGCTCTGCCCCCGCGTCGACAGCACGCCGATCACCTCGCAACTGATGTCGCGGATGCGGAAGCGCTGGCCGACGGCGTCGGTGTTGCGGAACAGATTCTGCCGCACGGTGTTGCCGATGATGCACACCGCCTTCCCCGCCTCTTCCTCCTCGGCGGAAAAACTGCGCCCGGCCACCAGCGGCCAGGGCTGGACGATAAAATAGGAATCGGTGGTGCCGTTCGCCGTCGTCTGCCAGTTGGTGCCTTCATAGACGGCGGTGCCGCTGGTCTGCACCTGGGGCGCCACCGCCTTCACGCCGGTGATCTGCTGTTCGATCGCGGTCACGTCCTCCAGCTTGAAGGCCGGCGGGCGCGGGCCGCCGCCGCCGCGCCCGAACCCCATGCCGGGGCGGATGGAGAGAACATTGGTGCCAAGAGAGGCGATCTGGCTTTGCACGGCCGCCGTCGTCGCGTTCCCCAGCGTCACCATGGCGACCACCGAGGCGACGCCGATGACGATGCCGAGAACGGTCAGGAACGAGCGCAGCACATGGCGCCGGATCGACTTCAGCGCCAGCAGGAACACGGTGCCAAGCATGTCAGCCCTCCACCCTTGCGCGCGCCGCGTTGTGCACGCTTTTCTCGATGTTGCCGTCGCGGAAATGCACCACCCGATGCGCCCAGGCCGCCATGTCGGGTTCGTGCGTTACCATGATGACGGTGATGCCGCTGCCGCGGTTGAAGTCCGACAACAGCTCCATGATCTCCACCGAACGCTCGGAATCGAGATTGCCGGTCGGCTCGTCCGCCAGCAGCAGTTGCGGGCGGGTGACGATGGCGCGGGCGATGGCGACGCGCTGCTGCTGGCCGCCGGACAATTCGCCCGGCGTATTGTTCGCCCACTGGGCAAGGCCGACCCTTTCCAGCGCCGCCATGGCCGCCGCGTGCCGCTGCTGTCTGGGGTCGCCCCGGTACAGCAGCGGCAGCTCGACATTTTCAAGGGCGCTGGTGCGCGCCAGCAGGTTGAAGCCCTGGAAGACGAAGCCGAAATAGCGGCGCCGCAGCAGCGCCCGCTGGTCGCGGTCCAGCAGTTCGACATGATGGCCGCGAAAGCGGTATTCGCCGCTGGTCGGCACATCGAGGCAGCCGAGGATGTTCATCATCGTCGACTTCCCCGAACCGGACGCGCCCATGATGGCGACAAATTCGCCGGGCTGGATGTCGAGATCGACCCCCTTCAGCGCCTGGAAGGCGTTGACGCCACTGCCATAGGTCTTGGTGATTGCGCGCAGCGAAATGAGGGGTTCGGCCATGGTCAGCCGGCCTTGCCACGGCCGCCGCCGCCCTGACCGCCGCTGCCCGGCGCCTTCGCCCCGGCCGCAAGCTGGCCGGTCACCACTTTCTGCCCTTCCGCCAGATCCTCAGAAAGCAGTTGCGTCACCGAGCCGTTGGTGCTGCCCGTCGTCACCGTCACCTGCCGCAACTGGCCGTCGGCATCCTCGGTATAGACGCTCTGCTGGGCGCCGCGATCGGTGGTGGCGGTGCGCTGCTGCTGCGGCCGGCGCGGCCCCCGTGGCAGGATGGCGCTGGTGATGCCGCCCGACGCCGCCCCCGGGGCGGCGGCGCCATTGTCCGGCTTGAAGCGGAAGGCGGCGTTCGGCACCAGCAGCGAATTCGACAGTTTCGTGGTGATGATGTCGGCGGTCGCCGTCATGCCGGGGCGCAGCAACTGCTCGCCATTGTCGACCGAAAGCAGCGCCGTATAGGCCACCACCTGCCCGGTCGAGCTGGTGGTGGAGGAAGCGGCGCCGCTGTCGTTGGAGCCGAGGTTGACGCGGCGGATCTTCGCTTCGAACGTCCGCCCCGGAAAGGCGTCGACGGTGAAATTGGCGTCCTGCCCCTCGCGCACTTCGCCCACGTCGGCCTCGTCGATCGACACCTGCAATTCCATCTGCGACAGATCCTCGGCGATGGTGAACAGCACGGGGGCGTTGAACGAGGCGGCGACGGTCTGCCCCGGCTCGATGTCGCGCGACAGCACCACGCCGTTCGCCGGCGAATAGATGCGCGTCTTCGACAGGTTGGTCTGCGCCGAGCCGAGGGCGGCGCGCTGCTGCAACACCTGCGCTTCCGCCGACTTCAGCGTCGCCGCCGCCCGCTCCTGGTCGGCGGTCGCCGAATCCATCTCTGTTTTCGAAGGCACGCGGCCGTCCGAAAGCCGCGCCACTTCCCGATAGCGGGCAAGCGTCGCGTCCGACTGCGCCAGCGTCGCCCGCGCCTGCACCACATTGGCCTCGGCGGCGGCGAGACTGGCCTGCGCCTGCGTCACCGCGTCCTGCAAGCGCGACGGATCGAGCTGCGCCAGCAACTGGCCCTTCTTCACCGGATCGTTCACATCGACATAGACATTGGTGATGAGGCCCGACTGCTCGGAGCCGACATCCACCTGGTTGATCGGGCGGATGTTGCCGGTCGCCGACACCGTCACCGTCAGGTCGCCGCGCGTTACCTCGCCGGTCACATATTGCGGTTTCGGCGCCGGGGCGAGCAGCTTCCAGCCCAGGAACAGCAGCAGCAGCAGCGCCGCCGCGGCCAGCAGCGGCCGCAGCCGTTTCCGCCACGGCGATTCCGTTTTCACGCCGAGGAAAGCATCAAGCGACTGATCGGCGGTCGCCGGTTCGTTCACGTTCATCCGTTGGTTCCGTCCATGTTCTGCCAACCGCCGCCAAGGGCGTTGTAAAGCTGCACCACCGCAAGCGAGCGCGCCACTTCGCCGGCGGCAAGGGCGTTGTTGGCCGAAAGCAGCGTCTGTTCCGCCAGCAGCAGCGTCTGAAAATCGGTGACGCCCGACTGATACTGCATCCGCGCCAGGATGGCGCTGTTGTCGGCCGCTTCCGCCGCCACCTTCAGTTGCGTTTCCCGGCTGTCGGCGGTCGCCGCCGCCGTCAGCCCGTTCTCGACATCGGCAAGCGCCTGCAACACCACCGCCTTGTAGGCGGCGAAGGCGCCGTCGGCCGCCGCTTTCCGCGCCCGCACCTGCGACGAGCGGGCGCCGCCATCGAACAGCAGCTGGCCGATGCTGGCGAACGCCGAGCCGGTGACGACATCGAAGAGATCGCCGAAGCGCACGGCGCTGCTGCCGACGGAACCGGTAAGCGACAGCGACGGCAGCAGCGCCGCCTCGGCCACCCCCACCTGCGCCGTCGCCGCCGCCAGATTGCGTTCGGCGGCGCGGACATCGGGCCGCTGGCGCAGCGTGTCGGCCGGAATGCCGACGGCGATTCCCCGCGGCGGCGCCGGCAGCGGCCGCACTTCCTCCAGCGCCAGCGTCGCCGCCCCCGGCGCGTCGCCGGTAAGAATGGCGATCTGGTTGAGGCGGTTCTTCACTTCGGCTTCGATGGCGGGGATGCCGGCCTCGGTCTGCGCCAGTTGCGCCCGGGCCTGCTCTTCGTCGAGCGACGAGCCGAGGCCGGCCTGCACCCGCCAGCCGGCGATGGCGCGGTTGTCCCTCTGGTTTCCAAGGCTGAGCCGGGCGATCCGCAACTGTTCCTGGGCAAGGCGCAGTTGCAGATAATTGGTGACGACCGACGAGACGACGGTCACCCGGACATCGGCAAGGCTGTAGCGGCTGGCGGCTTCGCCGGCCCGCGCTGCTTCAAGGCCGCGCCGCAGGCCGCCGAACAGATCCACCTGCCAACTGGCGCTGAGCGACGCCGACAGGCGGTTGCCGCTGCCACCGCCGCCAGTGCCGGTACCACCGGTGCCGGTGCCAGTGCCGATCCCGGCCGCAGTGCCGCCGCTGAAATTGCGGCCGCCGCTGCCGCTCGCCGAAACCGAGGGGAAGAAGCCGGCGCCGGCCTGCACGGACGCCTCCTCGGCCTGGCGCAGCCGCGCTTCCGCCTGGCGGATGTCGAGGTTGGCGGCCATGGCGCGTTCGACCAGCGAGTCGAGCGCCGGATCGTCGAACCGCCGCCACCAGCCGGCCAGATCGGCGTCGGAGAGCGGGGCGGAGAGCGGGGCGGAGAGCGGGCCGGTGCCAGCGGCGGCGCCGCTGTAACCGGCCGGCACGCCCAGATCGGCCGCCAGCGGCGCCTGATAGCTGGGACCGGCGGCGCAACCGGCCAGAAAGCCGGAAAGCGCCAGCAACGACGCCAGTCCCCGGGATCGGTTCATCCGCACAATCTTCCTTGGTTCCTGTTTCGGATTCCGTCGTTTCCGCTTCCCGGCGCCGGGCTTTGCCACGGGAACGAAGGACATCCATCCATTCTCCAACAGCTACGCCGGCCGGCCGGGCAATCCCCCGCCATTTCCAACAGGCGCCACCGACGGCGCCGGCGCAAACGGCGGAAAAATCGACGGGACAAGCCCTAAAACATGAAAACAGCACTTGTAGCTATTGAGATTTAGTTGCATTACCGAGTCGATCCTGGATTGGATATTCCGTTCCGGCTTTCAGAAAATGAAGGGGTAGCATGTTCCTGTCTCGCATACACAGCACGCTCGTCAAAACCAGCCCGGCCTATCTGGCGCTTTCCTGTTTCGGCCTTGCGGCAGGCCAGCCGGCCAGCGCCCAGAACGCCGGCGACAGCGCGGCGCCGGCGCGGCTGGGCGGCGTCACCGTCACCGACACCGCCCTTGAAGACGGCTACAAGGTGAACCGGGTGACTTCGTCCAAATTCACCCAGCCGCTGCTCGACACGCCGCAGACCGTGCAGGTCATCGGCAAGGAACTGTTCCAGCAGCAGGGGGCGACGACGCTGACCGAAGTGCTGCGCAATTCGCCCGGCATCGGCACCTTCTACGCCGGCGAGAACGGCAACAGCTCGACCGGCGACTCCGTCTACATGCGCGGCTTCGACAGCTCGAACAGCATCTTCGTCGACGGCGTGCGCGACCTCGGCTCCTATTCGCGCGACGTGTTCAACGTCGAGCAGGTGGAAGTGGAGAAAGGCCCGGCCGGCACCGACAACGGCCGCACCGCGCCGACGGGCGCCATCAACATGGTGACCAAGGAAGCCAGAGCGGAAAACGCCCTTTCGGGCATCCTGTCGATCGGCGTCGACGGCCAGAAGCGCGCCACCTTCGACATCAACCAGACGCTGGGCGCCATTCCGAACGCCGCCTTCCGCCTGAACGTGCTGTGGCAGGACAGCAACAATCCGGGCCGCGACCATGTGAAGGACAAGCGCATCGGCATCGCGCCGTCCCTGGGCCTCGGCCTCGGCACCGACACCCGCGCCTTCCTGAACGTTCTTTACGTGAAGCAGGACAATATCCCCGACGGCTTCGTGCCGACCATCGGCCTTCCCGGCTGGGAACCGCAGCCGGGCCTCGAACAGCTGATCGGGCACCCGGTCGACCGCAAGAATTTCTACGGCACCCGCGACGACCATGACGATGTGAACGCCGGCATGATCACCTTCCGGGTCGAGCATGATTTCTCCGACACGCTGAAGCTGTCGAACATCGCCCGCTGGGGCAAGACCACGCAGGATTATCTGCTGACGGCGTTCATGACCACGGGCGGCAGCGTCGCCGACCCCACCACCGGCAACATCCGCTGCACCGACCCGAACGATTTTTCCAGCTACACCGTCGCCCGCAGCCTGGCCACGCTGAAGGACGTGGAGAACGAAATCCTCACCGACCAGCTGAACCTGCGCGCCGACTTCGCCACCGGCGAAGTGGAGCATGCCCTCAGCGTCGGCGTCGAGCTGGCGTCGGAAAAGCAGATTACCTATGCCAAAACCGCTTCGGGCAGCCGGCCGGCCGCCAGCCTCTACCACCCCGACTGGAACGACAGCGGCGACATCAGCATCGCCCGGAACGGCGGCGTCGCCGACGGCAAGACGGTGTCGCAGTCCTTCTATCTGTTCGACACCGCGAAATTCCTCGACGGCGCCCTCCTTGTCAGCGGCGGCCTCCGCCTCGACCATTACAAGACCGATTTCACCCAGACCGCCGTCTGCAACAACGGCAGCGGCCGCGGCGCCGTTTCCTGCGGCAGCGCCCCGGTCGGCAGCGTCGTCAACACCGCCGATCTTTCCAGCGACGACACCCTCTTCAACTGGAAGCTGGGCGCCATCTTCAAGCCGGCCCGGAACGCCAGCATCTACGTCAACTATGCCATTTCGCAGCAGCCGCCGGGCGGCGCCAACTTCACGCTGAGCGCCTCCGCCAACAGCGCCAGCAACCCCGCCATGGAGCCGCAGAAAGCGAAGACCATCGAGGCTGGCGTCAAGTGGGAAACGCTCGATGAAGCGCTGGCGCTGAACGCGGCGGTGTTCCAGACCACGGTGGAGAATGAAATCAACTCCGACATTCTCGACGACGCCGGCAACCCGACGCAAACCGGCGAGAAGCGGGTGAAGGGGATCGAGCTGTCGGCGGTCGGCAACATCACCGACGCCTGGGCGATCTCGGCCGGCTACAGCCATCTCGACACCGAAGTGACCGAAGGCCCGACCATCACCAGGGACGGCACCCCCAACCTGACCTATACGCCGGGCGATTCCTTCAGCTTGTGGACCAGCTACCGCCTGC
>CAYYGQ010000009.1:0-23356 GCA_964471485.1 uncultured Sandaracinobacter sp.
CATAGGTCTTGAGGTCGGCATAGGCCTGGTCAAGCCGCGAAGCCAGGCGGTTGGCGGTTTCCTGCGCCGCTTCCACCAGCGCCAGCACCTCGGCGCCGGCGATGTCGCCCAGATGGTTGCGGCGCAGCTCGCGGATGGTCTGCGGATTCAGCTCTCCGGCGGCCAGCGCGCGCTCCACCGCGCGGGTCAGCGCCGCGTCGGCGCCGCTTATGTAAAGATAGAGCAGTTCGTAGGTTTCTGGATCGGCGGGAAGCGATGCGGCGACAAGGATGGAACGGATGCGGTCGAAGCGGTCGAGGTCTGGATGCACGCCGCTCCCGGAGAGGTCGGCGAACTCTGCCTCCCGCACGCCCTCCAGCCGCTTCGTCTGTTCCATGCTACAGGCCCTTCCGTCCATCTTCCGCCGCGGACTTTCTCCCGCTGCCGTCAATCGCCTTCTTCCATGGCCATTACGGCCAGACCATTATTGCTTAAGGCGGCGTTGTCCGAAGGCGCGCGGCGCCGGCCATGCTTGCCGCCGATGGCCGGGCGTTCTAAGGCACGGCCAGCATCGAATTTGAATACGAGGATTTCAGCCATGACCGCCATCGGCCACGACAAGCTCTCCACCCGCCGCACGCTGACCGTCGGCGACCGGACCTATGATTATTACAGCCTGAAGGCCGCCGGCGAGAAAATCGGCGACGTGTCGCGCCTGCCCTTCTCGATGAAGGTGCTGCTGGAAAATCTGCTCCGTTTCGAAGACGATTCGACCGTCCGCGTCGCCGACATCGAGGCGTTCGCCAACTGGCTGAAAGGCCCGGTCGGCGACCATGAAATCCAGTATCGGCCGGCGCGCGTCCTCATGCAGGACTTCACCGGCGTTCCCTGCGTCGTCGATCTGGCCGCCATGCGCGACGCCATGCTCCAGCTTGGCGGCGACCCGCAGAAGATCAACCCGCTGGTGCCGGTCGATCTCGTCATCGACCACTCGGTCATGGTCGACGAATTCGGCACGCCCGGCGCCTTCCAGAAGAATATCGAGAAGGAATATGAGCGCAATCTCGAACGCTATACCTTCCTGCGCTGGGGCTCGACGGCGTTCCGCAACTTCCGCGTCGTGCCGCCCGACACCGGCATCTGCCACCAGGTGAATCTCGAATATCTGGCCCGCACCGTCTGGACGTCGAAGGCGGCGGACGGCGCCGAAATCGCCTACCCCGACACCCTTGTCGGCACCGACAGCCACACCACCATGGTGAACGGCCTCGGCGTCCTCGGCTGGGGCGTCGGCGGCATCGAGGCCGAGGCCGCCATGCTCGGCCAGCCGGTGTCCATGCTGATCCCCGATGTCATCGGCTTCAAGCTCAGCGGCAAGCTTGCGGAGGGCATGACGGCGACCGACCTGGTGCTGACGGTCACGCAGATGCTGCGCAAGAAGGGCGTGGTCGGCTGCTTCGTCGAATTCTACGGCGACGGCCTCGCCAGCCTGTCGCTCGCCGACCGGGCGACGCTCGGCAACATGTCGCCGGAATATGGCGCCACCTGCGCCTTTTCCCCGGTCGATGGGGTGACGCTCGACTATCTGCGCCTGACCGGCCGCAGCGAAGAGCAGATCGCCCTCGTCGAGGCCTATTGCAAGGAGCAGGGCCTCTGGCACGATCCGTCGGCGCCGGATCCCGTCTTCACCGACACGCTCGAACTCGACCTCTCGACGGTGCAGCCGTCGCTCGCCGGGCCGCGCCGGCCGCAGGACCGGGTGCTGCTGAAGGAAGCGCACGAGGCCTTCGAGGCCGAGCTTCTCGGCGCCTATGGCAAGGGGGAAGCCCCCGACCAGAAGGCAGAGGTCGCCGGCAGCGACCATGCGATCGGCCATGGCGACGTGGTGATCGCCGCCATCACCAGTTGCACCAACACCTCGAACCCCAATGTGCTGGTGGCCGCCGGCCTGGTCGCCCGCAAGGCCCGCGCCCTCGGCCTGACGCGCAAGCCCTGGGTGAAGACCAGCTTCGCCCCCGGCTCGCAGGTAGTGACCGACTATTTCAACCGCGTCGGTCTCAGCGCCGACATGGACGCGCTCGGCTTCAACCTGGTCGGCTATGGCTGCACCACCTGCATCGGCAATTCGGGACCGCTCCCGGAACCGATCTCGAAGGCCATCAACGCGAACGACATGGTGGCGGTCTCGGTGCTTTCGGGCAACCGCAACTTCGAAGGGCGCATCTCGCCCGACACCCGCGCCAACTATCTGATGTCGCCGCCGCTCGTCGTCGCCTATGCGCTCGCCGGCAGCATCCGTTCCGACATCACCACGACGCCGCTCGGGCAACGCAAGGACGGCAGCGCCATTTTCCTGAAAGACATCTGGCCGAGCAACCAGGAAGTCGCCGAAATGGTGCAGAAGGCGGTGACTCCGGAGATGTTCCGCGCCCGCTATGCCGATGTCTTCAAGGGCGACGCCCACTGGCAGGCGATCGACGTTTCGGGCGGCACCACCTACGACTGGGACGCCGACTCCACCTATGTGCGGAACCCACCCTATTTCGAAGGCATGACCATGACGCCGGCCCCGGTCGACGACATCCGCGGCGCAAGGGCGCTGGCGCTGCTCGGCGATTCCATCACCACCGACCACATCAGCCCGGCCGGCTCCATCAAGGCCGACAGCCCGGCCGGCCTTTATCTCACCGGCCACGACGTGCCGCGGACGCAGTTCAACAGCTATGGCTCGCGGCGTGGCAACCACGAAGTGATGATGCGCGGCACCTTCGCCAACATCCGCATCCGGAACCGCCTGGCGCCGGGCACGGAAGGCGGCTTCACCAGCTATCTGCCGACGGGCGAGGTGATGTCGATCTACGACGCCGCCATGAAATACAAGGCCGACGGCACGCCGCTCATCATCCTCGCCGGCGCCGAATATGGCACCGGCTCCAGCCGCGACTGGGCGGCGAAGGGCACCAACCTGCTTGGCGCCCGCGCCGTCATCGCCAACAGCTTCGAGCGCATCCACCGCTCGAACCTGGTCGGCATGGGCGTGCTGCCGTTGCAGTTCCTCGACGGGCAGTCGGCGGAATCGCTCGGCCTGAACGGCGACGAGACGTTCGACCTCTCCGGCCTCGGCCAGCTGAAGCCGCGGCAGAAGCTCAGTGTGCAGTTCACGCGGGCGGACGGCAGCAAGGGGCATTTCGAAACGGTCTGCCGCATCGATACCGAAAACGAGATCGACTATTATTACGCTGGCGGCATCCTGCAATATGTGCTGCGGAAGCTGGCCGCGTAACACGGGAACGCGTAACACGGGAATAATATGAACCGGGGGCGCGGGTTTGCCCCGCGCCCCCGGCCGTTTCGTTCCTCTGGAAGCTTCAGGCGGCCAGTGCCACCTCCTCCGGCAGGCGGATCAGATAGTCGAAGGCGGACAGCGCCGCTTTCGCCCCTTCGCCGCTGGCGACGACGATCTGCTTCCAGGGCGCCGTGGTGCAGTCGCCGGCGGCGAAAACGCCGGGAATGCTGGTCTCGCCGCGGGCATCGGTGACGATCTCGCCGCGGCCGTTGCGCTCCACCATGGCGCCGTCCAGCCACTCGGTGTTGGGCACCAGGCCGATCTGCACGAAGACGCCGGCGAGGTCGATTTGCCGCACCTCGCCATCGGCGCGGTTCTTCCAGGAAAGGCCGTGGACGCGCTGGCCGTCGCCGTGGATTGCCGTCGTCTCGGCCGAGGTCAGCACGGTGACGTTGGGCAGGCCGCGCAGCTTGCGTTGCAGCACTTCGTCGGCGCGGAGCTTGCCGTCATATTCGATGAGCGTCACATGGGTGGCGAGGTTGGCGAGGTCGATGGCCGCCTCCACCCCGGAATTGCCGCCGCCGACGACGGCGATGTCCTTGCCCCGGAACAGCGGCCCGTCGCAGTGCGGGCAGAAGGCGACGCCCCTGGTCAGATGCTTGGCCTCTCCGGCTACGCCAAGCTTGCGCCAGCGGGCGCCGGTCGCCAGGATGACGCTGCGCCCCTTCAGCGAGGCGCCGCTTTCCAGCAGGATCTCGACGAGGCCGCCCGGCCGGTCCGGCCGCACCAGCCCGACGGCCCGCTGCTGCAACATCACATCGACGCCGTTGGCGCGCACCTGCGCTTCCATGGCCGCCGACAGCTTCGGCCCTTCGGTATATTCGACCGAAGTGAACTTCTCGATCCCGAGCGTATCCTGCATCTGGCCGCCGAAACGGTCGGCAACGACGCCGGTGCGGAGGCCCTTGCGCGCCGCGTAAACGGCCGCCGCCGCCGCCGCCGGCCCGCCGCCGACGATCAGCACGTCGAACGGCTCTTTGGCCTGAAGCTGCGCGGCCGTCCTGGTCGCGGCGCCGTCGTCCAGCTTGTGGACGATGTCAGCCAGCGTCATGCGGCCGCTGGCGAACGGCTCGCCGTTCAGGAACACCGCCGGCACCGCCATGACGCCCCGGTCTTCCGCTTCCTGCTGGAACAGGGCGCCGTCGATGGAAATATGGCGGATGTTCGGGTTCAGCACGCTCATCAGGTTCAGCGCCTGCACCACATCCGGGCAGTTCTGGCAGGAAAGCGAGAAATAGGTCTCGAAGCTGTAGGCGCCGTCCAGCGCCCGCACCTGCTCCAGCAGTTCGACTGCCTCGCGCGAGGGATGGCCGCCCACCTGCAACAGCGCCAGCACCAGCGAGGTGAATTCATGGCCCATGGGCAGACCGGCGAACGCCACTTCCACATCGGTGCCCTGGCGGCGGATGCGGAAACTCGGCCGGCGCGGCGCATCGTCCACCCGTTCGAAGGACACCATGGGCGAAAGCGTGGCGATCTCCTGAAGCAGATCCTTCAGTTCCGCCGACTTGGCGCCGTCGTCGAGCGAGGCCAGCAGTTCGATCGGCGATTGCAGTTTTTCGAGATAGGCCCGCAACTGGGCCTTCAGATTCTGGTCAAGCATGGAAGACTCTCCGGTTGTGGGACAGGGCGGGGGAGGGCGGGCCGGGGAGGGACCGGGGTCCGGTCCCTCCTGCCCTGATTCAGATCCTGGTTCAGATCTTGCCGACGAGGTCGAGCGAGGGAGCCAGCGTCTTTTCGCCTTCCTTCCACTTCGCCGGGCAGACTTCGCCCGGGTGCGCGCGCACATAGGCGGCGGCCTTCACCTTCCGCAGCAGTTCGGCGGCGTTCCGCCCCACCCCTTCCGACGTGGTTTCGACATATTGGATGACGCCATCGGGATCGACGAGGAAGGTGGCGCGGTCGGCAAGGCCGACGCCCTCGCGCATCACGCCGAAATTGTTGGTGATCTGCCCCGACGGGTCGCCAAGCATGAAATAGTTGATCTTGCCGACGGCCGGCGAGGTTTCGTGCCAGGCCTTGTGGCTGAAATGGGTGTCGGTCGAAACCGAATAGATTTCCACGCCAAGCTTCTGGAAGTCGCCATAGAGGTCGGCCATGTCCTCAAGCTCGGTTGGGCAGACGAAGGTGAAGTCGGCCGGATAGAAGAAGAAGATCGCCCACTTGCCGGCGACATCGCGCTCGGTGACATCGACGAATTTGCCCTGCCGATAGGCAGAGGCGGAAAACGGCTTCAGGTTGCTTCCGATGGTGGCCATGGGGATTCCTTTCTTCTGGTTTGCGTCGGCCCTCGATAGGGCAGATTCATACATCGAACAAATAGATTAAATTTATGCCTGCAATCGAATATGTCGATCATTCGCCGTTGGGCATGGCGCGCTCGAGAATCCGCTCGGTGTCCACCCTGGCGTCGAAGGCGCCATAGTCGGCGCCGCGCGGTTGCAGGCGAAGCGCGCAGAAGGCTTCGGCCAGCGGATTCCCCCGTTCAAGAAGGGTGGCCGCCTGCGCCGCCGTTGCCAGCCGCTCGCTCTGCAGGCGCGCCATGCGTTCGTCTCCGGCCCGAAAGTCGAGCTTGCCAAGCCAGGCGTCATAGGCGGGATGGCGCCGGCGTTGCGCGTCGAGAAAGCCGCGCAGCGCCGCCACGCCATCGCTCTCGCGGGAAAGCGTCCGCATCAGGTCGAGGGCGATGACATTCCCCGAGCCTTCCCAGATGGCGTTCAACGGCGACTGGCGGAAGTGGCGCGCCATCGGCCCGGTCTCGACATAGCCGTTGCCGCCAAGGCACTCCATCGCTTCATAGACCATCCCCGGCGCCCGCTTGCACACCCGGTATTTCGCCAGCGGCACCAGCAGCCGCGCCAGCGGATCCCTGGCGTCGAGCGCCTGCGCCAGGCGGAAGCCGATGGCGGTGGCCGCCTCGCTTTCGACGGCAAGGTCGGCGAGCACCGCGGTCATCGCCGGCTGGTCGATCAGGCGCTTCTGGAAGGCGGTGCGGTGCGCGGCCCACCACAGGGCCTCGACCAGGGCCGAGCGCATCTGCTGCGCCGACCCCAGCACGCAATCGAAGCGGGTGTGCTGCACCATCTGCAAGATGGTGGCGACGCCGCGCCCGGCCTCGCCCAGCTGCTGCGCCATGGCGCCATGATATTCCACTTCAGAAGACGCGTTCGAACGGTCGCCAAGCTTGTCCTTCAGGCGGACAATGCGGAAACCGGCGTTGCGCGCCCCATCCGACAGCCAGCGCGGCAGCAGGAAACAGCTGAGGCCGCCGTCGGCATAGGCGAGGGTGAGGAAGGCGTCCGACATCGGCGCCGAGCAGAACCATTTGTGGCCGGTCAGGCGGAACCAGCCGTCGCCGGCGGCGACGGCCCGCGTGCTGTTGGCGCGGACATCGGACCCCCCCTGTTTTTCCGTCATCGCCATGCCGATGGTGACGCCGCTTTTTTCCGCCGCCGGCCGGCAGTCGGGATCGTAGCGGCGGGCCAGGATGCGCGGCGTCCAGAAGGCGGCGATTGCCGGGTCGGCGCGAAGGGCGGGCACGGCGGCCGCCGTCATGGTCATCGGGCAAGTGCTGCCGCTGTCGGCCTGCCCGGTCAGGAACAATATGGCGGCGTGCCGCACTTCGCCCGCCGGGGTGCCGTCCCATGGCGCGGCGGCGAAGCCATGGGACGGCACCCCGGCGGGCGAAGTGCTGCACGCCGGGGTGCCGTCCCATGGCGCGGCGGCGAAGCCATGCTCCAGGCCAAGCCGCAGCAACTGGTGATAGGCGGGGTGGAAGCGCACTTCGTCGATGCGCCGGCCATAGCGGTCGTGGCTGTCCAGCACCGGCGTCTGCCGGTTGGCCTCCACCCCCCAGCCGATCGCCTCGGCCGAGCCGGCCTTCCGCCCGAGATCGTGCAGCAGCGGGCCATGCGCCTCGCCGCCGGCGTCCCGCACCGCGTCCCGAAGCGCCCGGTCGGTCGCGAACAGGTTGCGGTTCTCGAACGGCGGCGGCTGGTTCGTCACCTCGTGGCTGTCGAGACGGGCGATCGGGCGGACGGCGGCCATGGATTTCTCCTTACCGGGGATTTCTCCTTACCGGGGCGATTGTCCGGCGTCGCGACGGCCAAGGCAAGGCCGGAAAAACCCCGCTTCAGGGCGATCCTTCAGGGCCATTCTCAGGGCCATTCTTCAGGGAATGAATTTCCGCTCCGGCGAAAGGGTGACATAGCGCAGATCGTGCCGCCCGGCGGCGTTGGCGGCGATGCCGTTCACCTGGGTCGCCACCAGCAGCCAGCCGATCGGCTGCAGCAGGCCGATGGCCGCCCCGTCCTCGGCCCAGAGCCGCTCGGCGCTTGCCAGCATGGCCAGGCGCTCGGCCCGGGTCGGCGCCTGCCAGCTTGCCGCCAGCAGTTCGTCGGCTTCCTTCAGGCAGATGCCCTGCTGGTTATGGTCGCAGAGATTGCCGACGAGGAACGGCAGCGGCGAGTCGGTCGGCGTGTCGATTCGCGCCAGCGCCAGTTCGAAGTCGCCGTCGCGCACCGCCTGGCGGTGTGCCTCGGGGCTGCGCCGGATCAGTTTCAATTGCACGCCGATTCCGGCGAGGTCGGCGGCGATCTCCGTCAGCAGCCGGGTATCGTCGGGGTTGCTGCTGATGGCGACGGCGAATTGCAGGTCGTCCTTGCCATGGCCGGTCTCGGCGATCAGCCGGGTCGCTTCCAGCTGCCTGGTGGCGAAGGGAAGATCGGCCCAGTCGGGGCGGGGCGGGGCGTAATCGGCGATGTTGCCGGGCGCCAGCGCCGGCACCGGCAGCGCCGCCAGCGTTCCATACATGGTCTGCGACAGCCGCTCGCGGTTGATGGCCAGTTGCAGCGCCCGGCGGATGTTGCGCTCGGCCAGCAGCGGCTGGCCATAGTTCACCAGCAGCGACAGGGTGGAGCGGCGCTGCTCGGTCAGCAGCGTGTCGCGCCGCGCCGTCACCCGCGCCGACGCATAGCCGTCGATGCCGCCGCCAAGCACCAGGTCGGTCTCGCCGCGATTGAAGCGGAGAATCGCCTCCTCGGCCGGGCGGGTGCCGATGTCGACGGTCTCGAACGCCAGGGCGGCGCTGTCGTAGAATTCCGGGTTGCGCTGCAAATGCGCCAGGTCGCCGCCGCGGTTGCCGGTGGGCGCGGCGGCCGCGGCGCGCAGGAACGGGCCGGCGGTGGCCGTGCCCCGGCGCGGCCGGATGCCGAGCAGCGGCGACGCCAGCAGTTCCAGCAGTTCCGGCTGCGGAGTCGACAGTTGCAGTTCGACGATGGATTCGACGGGCGAGGAAATGCGGGTGACGCCGGCCAGCAGATCCCGCGCCAGCGTGCCCTGGCGTCCGGCGCGCGCCGCCTCGATGGTGGCCACCACGTCCGCCGCCTGAAGATCGCCGCCATCGGAGAAAAGCGCCGGCCGCAACCGGAAGACGATGGAAAGGCCGTCGTCGGCGATGCGCCAGCTTTGCGCCAGGCCGGGCACCACTCTGCCCTGCGGGTCGAGCGCGCGCAGCCCGGCCGAAGTCGCGGTCGCCAGGATGCCGTCCAGCGTTTCCCCGTCGAGCGCATCGACGAGAACCGGGGTTTCCACCTCGGTGGCCTGTTTTTCGCAGCCGGCCAGCGGCAGCGCCAGCAACAGCGCCGGCCAGAGCAGGATTTGCAGATTGGTGGCCATGACTCCCTCGTTCGCGCAAAGAAAGCCGGGTGGCAAGCTTTGTCCGCTTCCGATATGGAAGGGATATGGCTTTGGTTGCGAACGACATCGCCGGTCTGGTCGGCGACACGCCTCTGGTCCGGCTCAAGGGCCCTTCCGAACGGACTGGCTGCGAAATCCTCGGCAAATGCGAATTCATGAACCCGGGCGGCTCGGTCAAGGACCGGGCGGCGCTCTTCATCATCCGCGACGCCGAGGAGAGCGGCCGCCTGCGGCCGGGCGGCACCATCGTCGAGGGCACGGCCGGCAACACCGGAATCGGCCTCGCCGTCATCGGCAACGCCCTCGGCTACAAGACCATCATCGTCATGCCGGAAACGCAGAGCCAGGAAAAAAAGGACGCGCTAAGGGCGCTTGGCGCCGAACTGGTGCTGGTTCCGGCCACCAGCTACAAGAATCCCGGCCACTATCAGCACCACAGCCGCCGCCTCGCCGCCGAAACGGCGGACGCCGTCTGGGCCAACCAGTTCGACAACACGGCGAACCGGCTGGCGCACATCAAGACCACGGCGCCGGAAATCTGGCGGGCGCTCGACGGCCGGGTCGACGGCTTCATCTGCGCCGCCGGCACTGGCGGCACCGTCGCCGGAGTCGGCCTCGGCCTGAAGGAATGCTCGGAGAATGTGGTGATCGGCCTTGCCGACCCCGACGGCGCCGCGCTCTACAGCTGGTACAGTTCGGGCGAACTGAAGGCGGAAGGCAACAGCGTCGCCGAGGGCATCGGCCAGAGCAGGGTGACGGCGAACCTCGAAGGAGCGCCGATCGACATCGCCTTCCGCGTCTCCGACGCGGAAGCGTTTCCGCTGCTGCACGAACTGATGGCGCGGGACGGTCTCCATCTCGGCCTGTCGAGCGCCATCAACGTCGCCGGCGCCGAAAAGCTCGCCCGGCATCTGGGTCCGGAGAAAACCGTCGTCACCATCCTCTGCGACAGCGGCAGCCGCTACCTCTCCACCATCTGGAACCCGGCCTGGCTTCGCGCGCGCGACCTGCCGCTGCCGCCCTGGCGCCAGGACTGAGAGGGCCGGCGGCGCGGAAAGCCCGGCTCGACTTTCCGTCCGGCCATCGGTAGAAACAGGCAATGGATCGCGTTCGGCTTGGCCTCACTGGCCTTGGAGCAGTATTTCTGCTGACACTCGGGGCATCGCTCGTTTTCGGCTCTGGCGAACAGGACCGGGCCATCGTGACGGCGCAAAAGGAACCCGGAGAGCCGCTGGCGCAACTGGGCGTTGCCCCCAACTCGGAAAAAGCGCCGGGGGCGTCGCGGCAGCGCCGGGAGGAACCCGCCCCGGATGTCGATGACGACGGCGGCGACCGCGCCACGGCAGGCCCGGCCGATCCGACCGCCGATCCGACAACTGGGCCGGCCGCCGGATCGGTGATCGGCCCGGTGGTCGGATCGGCCGCTCCAGGGGAACCGGCCGCCACTTGAAACCGGCAACAGGGAATCGATCGGGCACGCGCCTTCTGGTGTTGCTGCTGCTGCTGGGGCCGTTGCTGCTGTTCGGCGCGCTCGTGCTGCGGGATCGGGCCGACCGGCAGTTGCTGCTGCCGGATCTGGAGCCGGCGGCGGTCGCCGAAATCGAACTTTCCCACGGCGAAGAATCGCTGCTGCTCAGAAAGCGCGCCGGCATCGGCCCGTGGGAAATCCGCTCGGCCGCCGATGCGCCGGGGGATGCGGCGCGGATCGGCGCGCTGCTCGACCAGCTTGCCGGCCTCGAAGGCCGGCCGGTTGACGGGGCCGCCGCTCCCGAGGGGCCACCGATCGAAACGCCCGCCGCCGCCCCGATCGAAGTGCGGCTTGCCGACGCCGACGGCCGCGCCATCGCCCGCCTCGCCTTCTGGAACGGCGAAGCCAGGAGGCTCGTGCCCGAGGGGGCCACAGCCGGAAATCCGGCCAGCAGTCCGGTGAACGGGCCGCTGCTGAAACTGCGCGCCAACCCGTTGCTGCCGCTCTGGCCTTCGCCCTGGTCGAATCTGCAACCGCCGAAGATCGATTCCTCCCGCCTCGCCAGGGTCGAGCGCATCACCCGCGCCGGCCCGCAGCCCCTCGACGACGGCGCCGCCGCCGGCGTTGCCCTCATCCTCGGCAAGCTGACCGCGGTGCAGTTCGTGCCCGCCTTTGACCTCGACTGGACCGGGGCCGGGATGCTGCGCCTCACCATGCGCGACGGCACCGTGATCGACGCCTTCCAGACCATGGATCGCGGCGGGCGCAGCTATGTTCGCTTCGAATCCGCGACGGACGCAGAGGTGGAGGCGGTGCGACGTTTTGCGTTCCGCACAGCCGAACCACTGCCTTGAGGCGATTCCCCAACAGAGTTATCCACAAGGTTGTGCAAAAATGGCGCCGCTTTGGCGCTGAAAGAAAGTTCCATATTTTCCAACAGTTGCGACGAAGAGACCGAATTCAGCCATAAAATCCCATTGAGTGCCCATGAAATCCCATGCTATCCCTTATCCACAGGGATCGGCGCGTGGCTGGTTGTTCGAGGAAGGCGTCCGTCGCCCGAGGCGAGCGCACCCCATGACCATCCCCGGAGGACGAAGGGGATCTGGCAATTCGCGGTTATTTTTCAGGGACCTATGTAAATGGTGTGGACGGCAAGAACCGCCTGTCCGTGCCATCGTCCCTGCGCGAAACCATCGAGGCCCGCAGCGGCGCCAAGGCGCTGGTGCTGGCGCCGGCCGAACATGCCCCCTGCCTCGTCGGCTATGATGTCAGCCATTTCGCCCGCATCGAATCAAGGCTGGAACAGGAATTCGCCGGCGATTTCGGCCCCGGCCGCGGCAACAAGGCGCGGCTGCTGTTCGCCATGGCCGAGCAACTGAAATACGACGACACCGGCCGCATCGTCCTCACGTCGACGCTGCGCGAAGCCGGCGAGCTTGGCACCACCGCGCTGTTCCTCGGCGCCGGCGACTATTTCGAACTGTGGTCGCCGGAGCTGCTGCTGGCGCAACCCGAGGTCGATCCGAGAATGCTGCGTTCGGTGCGCTCGCTGCTGGCGGGGCGGACATGACGGCGGCGCCTTCCGCCGTGCCGGCGTCGTCCCATGTGCCGGTGTTGCTGGACGAGGTGATGGCGGCGCTTGCCATCCAGCCCGGCGACCATGTCGTCGACGGCACCTTCGGCGGCGGCGGCTATGCGGCGGCGGCCCTGGCGCGGGGTGCGCGCGTCACCGCCTTCGACCGCGATCCCCGCGCCATCGCCGGCGGCGCGCGGCTGGCGGCCGGGGCCGGCGGGCGGCTTCGCCTCGTCAACCGCAGCTTTGCCGCCATGGCCGGGGAGCTGGGCGCGGCCTCCGCCGACGCCGTCGCGCTCGACCTTGGCTATTCGTCGCTGCAAATGGACGATCCTTCCTACGGTCTTTCCTTCCAGGCCGACGGCCCGCTCGACATGCGCCTGTCGGGCGAGGGCGAAACGGCCGCCGACTTCCTCAATTCCGCCTCCGAGGCCGAGATTGCCGATGTGCTCTATCGCTATGGCGAAGAGCCGGCGTCGCGGCGCATCGCCCGCGCCATCGTCGCCGACCGGCCGCTCCACAGCAGCGGCGAACTCGCCCGGCTGGTGCGAAGCGTGCTTCGTTCGGGGAAGGGGCGCGACGACGGCCGGCGCGATCCGGCCACCCGCAGCTTTCAGGCCGTCCGCATCCGCGTCAACGACGAACTGGGCGAACTGGAGCGCGGCCTTGTCGCGGCGGAAACGGTGCTGAAGCCCGGCGGCCGCCTTGCCGTCGTCAGCTTCCACAGCCTGGAGGACCGCATCGTCAAACAGTTTCTCGCCGGGCGTTCGGCCAGCAGCCCGGCCGGTTCCCGCCACCTGCCCGAGCGGCGGGACGCGCGCGCGCCGACCTTCACGCGGCCGGCGAAGGCGGTGCGTCCGGGAATGGCCGAACTGGCGCGCAATCCACGGGCGCGTTCGGCGACGCTCAGGGTGGCGAGGCGGATGGCCGGCAGGGAGGAAGCGGCATGAACTGGCTGGCCGGAGGCATGGCGCGCACGCCGGCGGACACCGCCGCCAACTTTTCCGCGACCGCGGCGCGGCGCACCTGGACGGCGACCGTCTGGCTGGTCGCCTTCACCATCGTCGTCGCCGTGTCCGGCTACAGCCTGTCGCTGAAGGTGGCGAGCGAGCGGCAGCAGACCGAGCAACTGGCGCGGGCGAACCATGCGCTCGAAACCGACCTGAAGGCGCTCGACGCCGAGCTTCGCGTGCGGATGCGGATGCCGCAACTGCAAAGCTGGAACGACCGGGTGCTGGGCCTGGTGCCGATTTCCGCCAGCCAGTATCTGCAATCGCCGCTGCGCCTTGCCGACTATGGCCGGGCGGCGGACAGCGCGCCGCCGCTTCCAAAAGCGCAATATGCGGTGCGCGACGAAGCGCCGAAGCGGGCGCAGACGCCGGAAAGCCAGCCCGCGCCCCGTCTGGCGCGGGCCGATGCGCCGCCCCGTGGGGCGCCCCGCGCGGCACCGCCGCCGGAAGCGATCCCGGCAGCAATTCTTGCGCGGGCGACGGAAGAAGCCCCGGCCGACCTGCTGCAACAGGTGCGCCTTGTCCTCGGCGCACCGACCGCGCTCGCGCCCTAGGCGATGCGTGTCGCCGCCAGCCCCGACTCGCAGGTCCGGCTTCCCGGCCATCGGCAGATGGCGCTGGCGCTGGCCCGGCATCGGCTGGCCATCGGCATCCTGCTGTTCGCCACCTTCACCCTGCTGATCGGTCTCAGGCTGTTCGAACTGTCGCTGTTCGACGGCCCGGTGCGGCATCGCGGCCTCGCCACCGCCTCGCCGCGAATCCGCGCCGACATCGTCGACCGCAACGGCGTCGCCCTTGCCTCCACCTTCGAAGCCTATGCCCTGGCCGCCCGCCCGCGCGACATTGTGGGCAACCGCGACGAACTGGTGGCCAGGCTGGCCGCCATCCTCCCCGAGCGCGACCCCGAACAGATTCGCGCCGCCCTCGATCACGACGGCCCGTTCCGCTACATCACCCGCCGCATCCTCCCCGAACAGGCGGAAGCCATCCGTCGCCTCGGCGAACCGGGCCTGACGCTGGAGCGCGAGACCGAGCGCCTCTATCCCCATGTCGGCCTGGCCGCGCACCTGATCGGCTTCACCGGAATCGACGGCTATGGCGAGGCCGGCATCGAGCGCGCCTTCGAGGAGCGGCTGACCGACCCGGCCACCCGCGACCGGCCGCTCGCCCTTTCGATCGACGTTCGCGTGCAGCAGGCGCTCGAAAGCGAGTTGCAGGCGCAGATGGACCTGCACGAAGCGGTGGGGGCTGCGGGCGTGGTGCTCGATGTGAAAACCGGCGAAGTGCTGGGGATGGCCTCGCTTCCGGCCTATGATGTCAACCGTCCCGGCGGCCTCACCGGCATGCCGAGCCACATGAACCGGGCGACGCTCGGCGTTTATGAACTCGGCTCCACCTTCAAGGCCTTCACCATCGCCATGGCCCTGGAATCGGGCGCCGTCACCGATCTTGGCGAGCGCTTCCCGACGACGCCGGTTGCCGTCGGCCGCTATCGAATCACCGACGACCATCCGAAAAACTATCCGCTTTCGGTGCCGGAAGTGCTGATCTATTCCTCGAATGTCGGCACGGCGCGCATGGCCGAGCGCATGGGCCGGGAAGTGCAGGAATCCTATTTGCGGAAACTGGGGCTGATGGACCGGGCGCCCGGCGAACTGCTGGAATCGGGCCGCCCGCTCTATCCGGCCGACAATAATTGGGGCCTGTCGGCGATCATGACCATCGGCTTCGGCCATGGCATCGCCGTAACGCCGCTGCATCTCGCCAGCGCCTATGCGACGCTGGTGGGCGGCGGCGTGCGCCGCCCCGTCACCTTCCTGAAGGTACCGCCTGGGCAGGCGCCGGCCGGCGAGCGGGTGTTTTCCGAACGGACGGCGAAGCTGGTGAACGGCATGCTCCGCCTTGCCGTCCTCGACGGCACCGGCCGGCAGGCCGACGCCGACGGCTACCGCATCGGCGGCAAGACCGGAACGGCCGAAAAAGTGCTGACCACCGGGCGCGGCTACGATCGCCGCCACAACATCACCACCTTCGCCGGCGCCTTCCCGATGGACGATCCGCGCTATGTGGTGATCGCCATGGTCGACGATCCCACCAAAGGTTCGCGCATGGCGGCGCTGGTGGCCGGCCCGGCCTTCCAGAAAACCGTGCGCCGCATCGCCCCCGTCCTCCATGTGGCGCCCGACATGTCGCTCGGCGCCGAGCCGGACCTTGCCCCGTTCGACGGCCTCTATACCCCCCGCGACCCCAGGCGCGACCCCAATGCCGTGCGCCATGCCGCCATGGCGACGGAGGTGGCGCCATGAGCGACCCGCTCGCCGGCCTGCGGCCGCGCATCACCGGCTTCGCCATCGACCATCGGCGGGTGGTGGCCGGCAATGTGTTCGGCGCCTTCCGGGGCGCCCGTTTCGACGGCGAGGGTGTGATCACGCAAGCGGTTGCCGCCGGCGCCATCGCCGTGGTCGCCCGGCCGGAAGCAAAGGTTGAAGGTGCGCTGCACATCGCCGACCCGGAACCGCGCCGCGCCTTTGCCCGCCTCGCCGCCCCCTTCTACGCCCCCTATCCGGAAACGACGGTCGCCGTCACCGGCACCAACGGCAAGACCTCGGTGGTGGAACTGGCCCGCCAATTATGGGCGGCGATGGGCAGGCGCGCCGCCAGCATCGGCACCCTTGGCATCGTCGGCGACGGGGCGACGCGCCACTTCGGCCTCACCACGCCCGACATCGTCACCTTCCTGTCGGAAGCGGGGGCGCTTTCGCGGGCCGGCGTCGACCATCTGGCCTTCGAGGCCAGTTCGCACGGCCTCGCCCAGTATCGGGTCGAGGGGCTGCCGGTCAAAGCCGCCGCCTTCACCAACCTCTCGCGCGACCATCTCGACTATCATGGCGGCATGGAAGCCTATTTCGCCGCCAAGCTGCGCCTGTTCACCGAAGTGGTGGATCAGGGCGGCAGCGCCGTGGTCTGGCTCGACCGGCGGGCGGCCGGCGCCGATTATGCCGCTCGGGTGCTGGAGGCGGCCAGGGCGCGCGGCCTTCGCGCCATCGCCGTCGGCCCCGACGGCGACGATTTGCGGCTGCTGGCGGCGCGGCCCACCGCCCATGGCCAGCAACTGCATCTGCACATGGGGGGCGAAGAGCACAGCGTCGAGCTGCCGCTCATCGGCGGCTACCAGGCGGCGAACGCGCTGGTGGCGGCCGGGCTGCTGTGGGCGACCGGCAGCGACCTTGCCGAGGCGCTGCGCCACTTCCCGGCGCTTGTCGGCGTACGCGGCCGGCTGGAGCGCGCGGCGGTGACGGCAACGGGCGCCCCGGTCTATGTCGATTACGCCCACACGCCGGACGGCCTGGCCGCCGCCTGCGCCGCCCTTCGCCCGCACACGGCGGGACGGTTGATCCTGCTGTTCGGCTGCGGCGGTGACCGCGACCGCGGCAAGCGCCCGGAGATGGGCCGCATCGCCATGGAACGGGCCGATGTCGTCTTCGTCACCGACGACAATCCAAGAAGCGAAGACCCGGCCTTGATCCGCGCCGAAATCCTTGCAGGCGCGCCCGGGGCGCGCGAAGTCGCCGGCCGCCGGCCGGCGATCGCCGCGGCGATGGCGGCGGCCAGTGCCGGCGACGTGGTGCTGCTGGCGGGGAAGGGCCACGAGCAGGGGCAGATCGTCGGCAGCGACGTGCTGCCGTTCGACGACGCCGCAGTGGCGCGCGAAATCGCCGGAGGGGCAGCATGAGCGGCCCGCTCTGGACCGGAGCCGACATCGCCCTTGCCACCGGCGGCCGGCTTTCGGCGCCGTTCGAAGGGACGGAGGTGACGTTCGACAGCCGCGAAGTGATCGGCGGCGAACTGTTCGTCGCCATGCGCGGCGAGCAGGCCGATGGCCATGCCTTTGTCGGGCAGGCGGCCGCACGGGGCGCCACCGGGTTTCTGGTCGGGCAGCCGGTTCCCCACCCCCATGTGCTGGTGGCCGATCCGTTTCAGGCCTTGCAGGCGCTCGGCCGGGCGGCGCGGGCGCGCACGGCGGCAAAGGTGATCGGCGTCACCGGCAGCGTCGGCAAGACCGGCACCAAGGAGGCGCTCCGCCAGGCGTTCGAGCGCATGGCGCCGGGGCGGGTGCACGCTTCGGTCAAAAGCTACAACAACCATAGCGGCGTGCCGTTGAGCCTTGCGCGGATGCCGGCCGATACGCGCTATGCCATTCTGGAAATGGGCATGAACCACGCCGGCGAAATCGCCGCGCTGACGGAACAGGTGCGCCCCCATGTGGCGGCCATCACCTGGGTGGCGGGCGTCCATCTTGAACATTTCCCCGACGGCGAGGCAGGGGTGGCGCGCGCCAAGGCGGAAATCTTCGCCGGCGTGGAACAGGGCGGCTGGGCGGTGTTCCCGGCCGACAACCGCCATGCGGCGCTGCTGCAAGGCGCGGCCGACGCCCATGGCCTGCAAACGCTTTCCTTCGGGGAAAGTGCGGCGGCCGATGTGCGGCTGCTGCGCGTCGAGGTGGGCGCGCTCGGAAGCGATCTCGTCGCCGATGTCGCCGGCGAGGAACTGCATTGCCGCGTCGGCATCCCCGGCCGCCACTGGGTGTCGAACGCGCTCTGCCTGCTGGGGGCGGTGAAGGCCGCCGGCGGCGATCTGGCCGAGGCGGGCCTGGCGCTTGCCGGGCTTCGCCCGCTGGCCGGGCGCGGCGAGCGGGTGGCGATTCCGCTGCCGGGCGGCACCGCCACCATCCTCGACGAAAGCTACAACGCCAACCCGACCTCGATGGCGGTGGCGCTGGCGGTCCTGCGCGACACCCCGGCGAAGCGCCGCCTCGCCATTCTCGGCGCCATGCGCGAACTGGGGGAAGCGTCAGACCGGCTTCATGCGGATCTCGCCGACCCCATTGCCGAGGCGAAAATCGCCGAACTGGCGCTTGTCGGCGCCGAAATGCAAGCGCTCGCCCTCGACGGCGCCAGCCATCTGGCCGATGCAAAAGCCGCGCTTTCCTGGGCGCGCGCCAATCTTCGGGACGGCGATGTGCTGCTGGTGAAGGGATCCAATTCCGTGGGGCTTGGAACGCTGGTTGAAGCGCTGAAGGGGGCGCTGAAGGGAGCGGGCGCATGATCTTCCATCTGGCCGAATGGCTTGGCTTTCCGGGGCTGCTGAACGTCGTCCGCTACCTTACCTTCCGTTCCGGGGCGGCGCTGATGACGGCGCTCTTCATCGGCCTGTTGATCGGGCCGCGCTTCATCGCCTGGCTTCGCGCCAACCAAGGGAAGGGCCAGCCGATCCGCGACGACGGCCCGGCCAGCCACCTCGTCTCCAAAAGCGGCACGCCGACCATGGGCGGGCTGATGATCCTGATCTCGACCGTGGTGTCCACGCTTTTATGGATGGAATGGAACCGGCCCTTCGTCTGGGGGGTGTTGTTCGTCACCATCGGTTTCGGCGCCGTCGGCTTCGTCGACGATTACAACAAGGTGCTGCGCCGTTCCTCGGCCGGTGTCTCCGGCCGCGTCCGCCTGCTGGTGGAATTCCTGATCGCCGGCATCGCCGTCTGGTATGTGTCGGGCTTTTCCAGCACCCAGTTGTTTTTTCCGTTCCTGAAGGATTTCTCGGTCGATCTCGGCTGGTTCTACATCGGCTTCGGCGCCTTCGTCATCGTTGGCGCCGGCAACGCCGTCAACCTGACCGACGGGCTGGACGGCCTGGCCACCATGCCGGTGATCATCGCCGCCGTCACCTTCGGCATCATCGCCTATCTGGTGGGGAACGCCGTTTTCGCCGGCTATCTGGGCGTCCATTATGTCGCCGGCGCCGGCGAGCTGATCGTCTTCGTCGGCGCCATCATCGGCGCCTGCCTCGCCTTCCTGTGGTTCAACGCGCCGCCGGCCGCCGTCTTCATGGGCGACACCGGCAGCCTGGCGCTGGGCGGCGCCATCGGCGCCATCGCCGTCGTTACCAACCACGAACTGGTGCTGGTGCTGGTGGGCGGCCTGTTCGTGCTGGAGGCGGTGTCGGTGATCGTGCAGGTGGCCAGCTTCAAGCTGACGGGGAAGCGCGTCTTTCGCATGGCCCCCATCCACCACCATTTCGAGCAGCTCGGCTGGCCGGAGTCGACCGTGGTGATCCGCTTCTGGATCATTTCGATCGTGCTGGCGCTGTCCGGCCTTGCCACGCTGAAGCTGCGCTGATGCTGGCGGCGCCGAACATTCGCGGCAAACGCTATCTGGTCTATGGCCTGGCGCGCACCGGGTGTTCGACGCTGCGCTTCCTTGCCCGCTCGGGCGCCAGGGCCGTCGCCTGGGACGAGGGGGCAGCGGCGCGCGATGCGGCGGCGGCCGCCATCCCCGGTCTCGACCTTCAGGATCCGGCCGGGCTTGATCTTTCCCCCTTTGCCGCCGTGCTGCTGTCGCCCGGCGTGCCCTTGAACCGCCATCCGCTGGCGGCGCGCGCCCGCGCCGCCGGAATCCCCATCCTTGGCGACCTTGAGCTGTTCCAATGGGCGCGGGCGGCGCTGCCGGCGCACAAGCTGGTCGCGATCACCGGCACCAACGGCAAATCGACCACCACCGCCCTTGTCCAGCATCTGCTGCTGTCCGCCGGCCGCGCCGCCGAAATGGGCGGCAATATCGGCCTTCCCATCCTCGACCAGCCGCCGCTGCCCGAAGGCGGCGTCTATGTGCTGGAACTTTCCAGCTACCAGATCGACTTGTGCAAAACCCTTGCCGCCGACATTTCCGTCTATCTGAACCTCACGCCAGACCATCTCGACCGCTACGACGGCTTGAACGGCTACCGCGCCGCCAAGGAACGGCTGTTGGAAATGCAGCGCACCGGCGCCCACGCCGTCATCGCGACCGACGACGAGCACACCCGCCATGCCGCCCAAAATCTGCCGAAGCGCCTGCATCTCGTCGATGTCTCCGCCGCCGACATCAAGCCGGCCGACCAGCGCCGCTGGCCGTCGCTCCATGGCCCGCACAACGCCCAGAATGTCGCCTGCGCCGTCGCCGTCGCCGGCCTGCTCGGCCTTTCCGCCGCCGAGATCGAAGCCGGCCTTCAAAGCTTCGTCGGCCTGCCGCACCGGACGCAACTGGTCGCCACCGTCCAGGGCGTCGCCTATGTGAACGACAGCAAGGCCACCAACGCCGAAAGCGTGGCGCCGGCCCTGGCCGCCTATCCCGCCATCCACTGGATATTGGGCGGCAAGGCCAAGACCGACCATCTCGACCCCTGCCTGCCATATCTGTCCCATGTGCGCGCCGCCTATCTGATCGGCGAGGCGGCGCCCCTGTTCGCCCGCCTGCTTGGCCCGCTGCTGCCGGTGGTGGAATCCGGCACGCTCGCCGCCGCCGTTGCCGCCGCCGCCGCCGCCGCCCGGCCGGGGGAAACGGTGCTGCTGTCGCCGGCCTGCGCCTCGTTCGACCAGTTTGCCGATTACGAGGCGCGGGGCGACGCCTTCCGCGCCCTTGTTGCACAGCTGCCCGAAGGATTGCGCCCATGAAGATCGGCTTTTCCTTCGGCCGCGCCGACCGCAACCTGCTGTCGCGCCTTTACTGGACCGTCGACCGGCCGCTGCTCGCCCTGCTGCTGGTGCTGATCGGCTGCGGCTTGATCGCGGTGGCCGCCGCCTCGCCGGCGGCCGCCGCCCGGCTTTCCGGCAGCGGTTTCCGCCTGCCGCCGCTCTATTTTCTGGAACGGCAATTGCTGTGGGCGCTGCTCGGCCTGCCGCTGATCCTCGGCCTGTCGCTGCTGACGAAGGAAGCGGCGCGCCGTGTCGCCCTGGGCGGCTTCCTGCTGTTTCTGGCCCTGCTGGCGCTGGTGCCGTTCATCGGCGTCGAAACCAATGGCGCCCATCGCTGGATCCAGTTGCCGGGCCTGCAACTGCAACCGATCGAGTTTCTGAAAAGCTTTCTCGTCGTCACCACCGCCTGGCTGTTCGCGCTCCGCTTCGAGGACCGCACGCTCCCGGTGCTGCGGGTGGGGGCGCTGCTGCTGCTGCCGATCCTGTTCCTCCTGGTGCTGCAACCGGACTTTGGCCAGTCGGCTCTCGTCATCGCCGTCTGGCTGGTGCAGGCGGTGCTGGCCGGGTTGCCGCTGCTTGCCCTCGGCCTGCTGGTGCTGCTGTCGCTGGGCGGCCTCGCCGTCGCCTACCGCTTCGAGCCGCACATCGCCGCCCGCATCGACGGCTTCCTTCATGGCGAGGGCGACACCTATCAGGTGGACCGGGCGCTCGACTGCTTCCGGTCCGGCGGCCTTTACGGCACCGGGCCCGGCGAGGGAGTGGCGAAATTCCGCCTGCCGGAAGCCCACACCGACTATATTTTCTCGGTCATCGGCGAGGAATTCGGCGCCATCGCCTGCTTTGCGCTGGCCCTGCTATATCTTGCGATCATCCTGCGGGTGCTGCTACAAATGCTGGATGAAGACGACCCGTTCACCCTTATCGCCGCCACCGGCCTGGTGGCGCAGTTCGGAGGGCAGGCCTTCATCAACATGAGCGTCAATCTGGCGCTGCTGCCGTCCAAGGGAATGACGTTGCCGCTGGTCAGCCACGGCGGCTCGTCTTTTCTTGCCACCTGCACGGCGATGGGGCTGCTGCTGGCGATCACCAGGCGCAACCGCTATCTGAAGGCCAGCCCCTATCTCGCCCCGGGGGTGGCGCTGCCATGAGCCTCTCCGTCCTCATCGCCGCCGGCGGCACCGGCGGGCACATGATCCCGGCCGATGCCCTTGCCGCCGAACTGCGGCGGCGCGGCCATCGGGTGACGCTGCTGACCGACCGGCGCGGCCTGCGCTTTCCCGGTCTTTTCGACGGCGTCGAATCCCATGTCGTCGAAAGCGCCACGGCCTCGGGCGCCAATCCGCTGCGCTGGTTGCAGGCGTTGCTGGCCATCTGCAAGGGGCGGCGGCGCGGCCGGGCCATCGCCCGCGATGTGGCGGCCGATGCGGTGGTCGGCTTCGGCGGCTATCCGTCGCTGCCGGGGCTTCTGGCCGGTGCTTCGCTCGGCCTCCCCGCCGTCCTCCACGAACAGAATGCCGTCCTTGGCCGGGTGAACCGCCGGCTTCAGGGGCGGGTGTCGGCGGTCGCGCTTTCCTATCGCCGCACCGCCAGGCTGTCGCCGGCCGGCGAGGGCAAGGCGAAGTTCACCGGCAACCCGGTGCGCGCCAGTATCCTTGCCGGGCGCGAGCGGCCGTTTCAAAGCCCGCTTTCCGATCAGCCCTTCCAGCTGCTGGTGGTCGGCGGCAGCCAGGGGGCGCGCGTGCTTTCCGAACTGGTGCCGCAGGCGGTGCTGGCGCTGGCCGAAGAACAGCGCCGCCGTCTTCGCCTGGTGCAGCAGTGCCGGCCCGAGGATCTGTCGGCGGTCAGCGCACGCTACGAGGAAGCCGGGGTGGAAGCCGAGTGCCTGCCCTATTTCGCCGATTTCCCCGAGCGGCTGGCAAACGCCCACCTGCTGATTTCGCGCGCCGGCGCCTCCACCATGGCGGAACTGACGGCGGTGGGCCGGCCGGCCATCCTGATCCCCTATGCCGCCGCCATGGACGACCACCAGACCGCCAACGCCGCCGGCTTCGTCGCCGCCGGCGCCGGCTTCCAGCTGGCGGAAGCAGAGGCAACGCCAGCGAAGCTGGCCGGCCTCATCCGCGGCTTCCTCGGCTCGCCCGAGGCGTTGCAGGGGGCGGCGGCGGCCGCGAAGGCCCTGGGCGTGCCGGACGCGGCGGCGCGGCTGGCCGATCTCGTCGAGCATGAGGTCGAGGCGGCATGAGCAGGCGGGCAACGGTCGGCGGCGGCGCCTTCAGCAACAAGGTGGGGCCGATCCATTTCATCGGCATCGGCGGCATCGGCATGTCGGGCATCGCCGAAGTGATGGCGAACCTCGGCTTCACCGTGCAGGGGTCGGACATCGCCGAGGGCTATGTGGTGCAGGGGCTGCGGCGGAAGGGCGTCACCGTCCACATCGGCCACCGGGCCGAAAATCTGGGCGAGGCCGCCGTCGTCGTCACCTCGTCGGCGATCAAACCCGGCAACCCCGAAGTCGATCTGGCGCTTTCCCGGCGCGTCCCGGTGGTGCGTCGCGCCGAAATGCTCGCCGAACTGATGCGGCTGAAATCGACGGTCTGCGTCGCCGGCACCCACGGCAAGACCACCACCACCTCGATGGTGGCGGCCATGCTCGATTCGGGCGGCCTCGACCCCACCGTCATCAACGGCGGCATCATCAACGCCTACGGCACCAATGCGCGCCTTGGCCCGGGCCAGTGGATGGTGGGCGAGGCCGACGAATCGGACGGCA
>CAYYGQ010000010.1:0-4088 GCA_964471485.1 uncultured Sandaracinobacter sp.
GGCGAACGCCGGCATCGACCATTCCAACATTCTGGCGACAGACGATCCGGCGGGCGGTCCGACAGACGATCCGACAGGCGATCCGGCGGATGAACAGGTGTTGCTGCTGCCGCTCGATCCCGATGCAAGCGCCGAACGGCTGCGGCGGGCGCTTCGCCGGCACCTCGGGGTGGATGTGGCGGTGATGATCATCGACAGCCTTGGCCGCGCCTGGCGCCTCGGCACCGTCGGCATTGCCATCGGCGTTGCCGGAATGCCGGCCTTTCTCGACCTTCGCGGCCGCCCCGACCTGAATGGCCGCACCCTCGAATCGAGCGAGCTTGGCTATGCCGACGAACTGGCCGCCGCCGCTTCGATGGCCATGGGGCAGGCAAACGAGGCGCGGCCGATGGTGCTGATCCAGGGCCTGCCGGAGCCGGGCGGGGAAGGGCGGGCGGCCGATCTCGTTCGCCCGCGGGCGCTGGACCTGTTTCCGTGATCCTGGCGCTGGCGGGGGGCGTCGGCGGCGCCCGGCTTGCAAACGGCCTGGCGCGCCTGCTGGCGCCGGGGGAGCTGGTGGTCGCCGTCAACGTCGGCGACGATTTCACCCACTTCGGCCTCGACATCTGCCCCGACCTCGACAGCATTCTCTACACCCTTGCCGGCCGCAACAACCAGGCGCTCGGCTGGGGGGTGGAGGGCGAGAGCTGGGCCTTCATGGACGAAGTGCGCCGCCTTGGTGGCGACGACTGGTTCGCGCTTGGCGACCGCGACCTGGCCACCCATGTGTTGCGGACGATGTGGCGGCGGGCCGGGCGGTCGCTGTCCGCCGTCACCGCCGAACTGGCGCGGCGGCGTGGGGTGGCGCAAAAGATCGTGCCGGCGAGCGACGATCCGCTGCGCTCCATGGTGCGAACCGACGAGGGCGAACTGGCCTTTCAGGATTATTTCGTCCGCCGGCGTTGCCAGCCGCGCTTTCTCGGCATCCGTTTCGCCGGGGCGGAAACCGCGCGGATGGCGCCGGGGCTGGCGCAGGCCCTGGCCGACCCGGCGCTGGCGGCCATCGTCATCTGCCCGTCCAATCCGTGGCTCAGCATCGCTCCGCTGCTGGCGGTGCCGGGGGTGGTCGCGGCGCTGAAGAAGCGCAAGGTGCCGGTGGTTGCCGTTTCGCCGTTCATCGGCGGCGAGGCGGTGAAGGGACCGGCCGCCAAGATCGTGCGGGAACTGGGGGAAAAAGCCGATTCCTCGGCGCTGCTGCGTTGCTATGCGGGCCTTGTGGACGGGGTTCTTTGCGACGAAGCCGATCCGCTTGCCGGCACGACAGAGGGCGGGGTTGCGCTTCGCGGCGCCGATACGCTGATGGCGGACGACGGCGGGCAGGTCCGCGTGGCAAGGGAAGCGCTTGCCTTCGCCGCCGATCTTTGCCGCCGGTGAACTGCCGTATCGTCATTCCCGTGCGGCCGTTCGGCGAGGGAAAGTCGCGCCTTGCCGGCGTGCTCGGCCCCGAGGAGCGCGGCGCCCTGGCCGAGCGGATGTTCCGCCATGTCCTTGGCGTGGCAAAGGAAGTTGGCGATGTTTCGATCGTCACGCGGGAAGGGCGGCTGCTGGCCGAATTCGCGGACATGGCCATCCGAGAAACGGGCAGGGAAACGGGCAGGGAAACGGGCGGCCAGAACGCCGCGCTGGAGGAAGCGGCGGCGACGCTTGGCGGCGAGGCCCCGATTCTGGCGCTGGCGGCCGACCTGCCGTGGCTGCGGCGGCCGGAACTGGCGGCGATGCTGGAACTGTCGAAGACGGCCGAGGTGGTGGCGGCCCCCGATGCCGCCGGCACCGGCACCAACGCCCTGCTGCTGGCGAGGCCGCATCTCATTCCCTATGCGTTCGGGCCGGGGAGCCTGGCGCGCCATGCCGATCTGGCGCGGGCCGCCGGGCTGCGCCTGGCGCTCTGCCGCCAGCCCGGCCTTGCAAACGACATCGACACGCCGGCCGACCTCGGCGCCCTGAAGGCGGCGGAGGAGGAGGCAGCAGCGGAGGCGGCGGCCGGCCATGGCGCCGCCACGGGCGCGAGGCCGTAGTCAGACGACCCGGTGGAGGAGCACTTCGCCGGCGCCGATGCGCCGGCTGTTTTCGGCCGCCACCTTCATGCTGCGGCGCAGCGTTTCCGGCGTCAGCCAGGAAATATGCGGGGTCGCCACCAGTTGCGGCAGCGCCAGCAGCGGATTGTCGGCGGCGACCGGCTCCCGGTTGAACACATCGAGACCGGCGCCGCGCAGATGGCCGCGTTGTAGCGCCCGCAGCAGCGCCCCCTCGTCCACCAGTTCGCCGCGCGCGGTGTTGATGAGGATGGCGCCCTTCGGCATCCGCGCGAAGGCGCGGTCGTCCAGCATGTGCCGCGTTTCGTCGGTAAGCGGCACATGGAGCGACAGGATATCGGAGCGTTCCAGCAGTTCGTCGGCGGTCGCATAGCGATAGGGCAGGTCGGCGTGGCGGTGACGGGCGGTGTAGAGCAGTTCGGCGCCAAGGGCGGCCAGCGCCTTCGCCAGCCGCTGCGCCGAATTGCCGAGACCATAGAGACCGACGGTGCGGCCGGCGATCTCGCCCGAGGAATCGAGGATGGCCGAATCGGCGTTCCAGCCGTGGCCGGCCTTGGTGAGATCGTTCAGGGCGGGGATGCGGCGCAGCACCGCCAGCATCAGCGCCAGCGCCTGTTCGGCGACCGCCTGGCTGTTGGTGCCCGGCATGTTGCAGACGGCGACCCCCCGCGCTTGCGCCGCGTCGAGGTCGATGGTGTTGACCCCCACTCCGATCTTCTGGATCAGCTTCAGCTTCGGCGCGGCCTCGATCATGGCCGCCGTCACCGGCGTCAGCACATGCAGCAGCACCTCCATGGCGTTCGAAGCCCTGGCGAAGCCGGCCCTGTCCGCGGAATCGACATAGGTGACGACGCCGGCGCCGAAGGCGCCGTCCGTCTGCCGGCGAAGCTCGTCGCTGGCGCGGCCATGAAGGACGATGCTCATCGACTGCCTCTCCTCATCGACCCCTCACTTATCGACCCGCCTGCTGGCCTGGCCTTGACCGCGGCGGCGATCGCCGGCGGATGGTTCGCGAACAAAGCATGTGCCGCGCCCGTTGCCGTCTGTCCAGAAGAGGCATCCGGCGCTGCTTCGCCGGTTTGCCGAACGTGCGGGTTCAGGCGGGGATTTCGCCCGGGCAGGGCAGTCCCCGGGTTTCCTCGGCCAGATTGTCGATCAGCCGCCGCAGCAGCGCCCGGAGCGTTTCGACCTCGTCGTCGGTGAAGCCCCTGGTCGCCAGTTCATGCACTTTTGCCGAGATGGGAATCAGCAACGGCTCCAGCGCCTTCGCCTTGTCGGTGAGGTAGACGTGCATCTTGCGCCGGTCGACCGTGCTTGGCTCGCGGCGGACCAGGCCGGCTTTTTCGAGGCTTTTCAGGGCGACGACCGTGGTTGGCTCGCGCATGCCGACGCGGTTGCTCAGTTCGCGCTGGGTCAGCCCTTCCTCGCGCCAGAGCTGGCGCAGAAACCGCCACTGGCCGGCCGACACGCCGTGGCTAAGCGTCTGCTTTTCCGTCAGCGTCGCGAAGGAACGGAAGGCGATTCGAGACAGATAGGCGATGCTGTTCTCCAAGGCCCAATGATCGAGATCCTGCTGTTCGTTGCGGCCGGGATCTTTGTTTCGGTCTTTGTCCGGGTCTTTGTATTGGCCTTTTTCCGGGCCGTTATCCGTGGTTGTCATCGCATGCCTCCATCTTGGTGTTTGATATTTGTTATTTTCGCATTCTGACGCAATAATGCGAAATACGCTATCGTGACTTGAATATTTCCGAATTCGTTTCGTTTAGGAAACTAATTAACGCATCGGCACAAACGCATCGCGGGGACATCGCGGCGGCAATGTTCGGCGGCCGGGTTTCGGGGCGAGCGATGGCTGCCGCCATTGTCATCGTCGCCGCCGGCTTGGCAATGCTATCCATGGTCGCAGCCCCGGTTCGCCTTTGGGGGGGTAAAGTTTTGCTTTCCCCCCCTATGGATAGCGGCGTTTGCCCTCCGTTCCGTCCATCGGGATAAGGCCGCCATCACAGAGACAAAGGG
>CAYYGQ010000010.1:4098-22016 GCA_964471485.1 uncultured Sandaracinobacter sp.
ATTTCTGGCGGGACTTTCCGTTCTGGCCTTCGGCATGGCGACGGCGGCCAGCGCCGGGGCGGCCACCGCCGATGCAGCCGATGCCGCCGCTGACGCGGCGGAGCAGGGCGGCATCACCGACATCATCGTCACCGCGCAGAAGCGGGAAACGCGGTTGCAGGAAACGCCGGCGGCGATCAGCGCCATTTCCGCCGACAGCCTGGAAGCGCAGGCGATCACCGGCCTGAACGATCTGACGCGCGCCGCGCCCGGCCTCGTCGTCGCCGACGCCGGCCCGGGCGAGCGGCGCATTTCGCTGCGCGGCATCCGCTCGGCCGGCGAGGCGCAGGTGGCCGTCTATTATGACGAAGCGCCGCTGACCGGCCCGCCGGGGGCGTCGAGCGACGCCGGCCGCAGCCAGGGCGGACTGCAATTGTTCGATGTCGCGCGTGTGGAAGTGCTGCGCGGGCCGCAGGGCACGCTCTACGGCGCCAGCTCCATGGGCGGCACGCTTCGCATCATCTATCAAAAGCCCAGCGACATGCTGGAAGCGGCCGTCGACCTCACCGGCTCCAACACCGAGCACGCCGGCGACAATTACCAGTTGAACGCCATGGTGAACCTGCCGATCGTCGGCGACCGGCTGGCGCTCAGGGCCGTCGCCTGGCGCTACCAGTCGGCCGGCTGGATCGACAATCCGCGCCTTGGCGCCGAGGAAATCAACAAGAATGAAAGCGAAGGCGGCCGCCTGCTGCTGAAGGCGCGCCCGGCCGACTGGCTCGATCTCGATTTCGGCGTGCATTATTCCAATGAAAAGGGCCAGGATCCGGTGTGGGCGCCGTCGCTCGGCACCTTCATTTCGCCCAACACCATCAACCTGCCGACCCGCGACAAGAACCGCCTCTATACCGCGGCGGCGCACGCCGACCTCGGCTTCGCGCAACTGGTGGCGACCGGCTCGTTGCAGGACCGCGACCAGCTTTATTTCCGCGATCCCTATTATCTGATGCAGTTGGCGCGCGGCAATCCCGGCTTCTGCATCCGCCACTCGACCCCCGCCGAATGCGCGACGCCGGCCGGCATGGACGTCTATAACGCCTATGTCGATTCGCTGCTGCCGATGGGCTATATCTATACCCAGGAAATGCAGAACTACAGCAGCGAGGTGCGGCTGCAATCGAACGAGGGCGGCCTGCTCGACTGGACGGTGGGCGGCTACTGGTCGAAGCGTTCGTCGAAGATGTGGTCGAACGGCCAATTGGCCGACAGCCGCGGCATCCTCATCGAAAGCGCGCCCTATGTCTATTCGCGCCGCGTCCACGACACCCTAAGCCAGATTGCCGGCTTCGGCGAGGCGTCGCTGCACCTGACCGAGCGGCTGACGCTGACCGGCGGCCTTCGCTATTACGACTACAAGCGCACCGTCGCCGGCGACACCGAAAAGGGCTTCGACCTCATCAACTTCGCCATCCAGCCGTGGACGGTGCGCGAGACTTCGGAGAAGGGGCCGCTGTGGAAGGCCAATGTCTCCTATCAGGCGACGCCCGATGTGCTGTTCTACGCCCAGGCGGCGTCGGGCTTCCGCCCTGGCGGCGCCAACCAGGTGCTTGGCCTGCCGGATGCCTTCACCCCCTATCAGTCGGACAGCCTGTGGACCTATGAGGCCGGCGCCAAGACCACGCTGTTCGACGGCCAGATCCTGTTCAACCTGACCGGCTATCTGACCGACTGGGACAATATGCAGGTGTCGGGGTCGAGCGGCACCTATGCCTTCCTCACCAACGCCGGCAACGCCCGCGTGAAGGGGATCGAGGCGCAGACGGTGGTGGCGCCGATCCGCGGCCTGCAATTCTCGGCCGACCTCAGCCTGCTGTCGGCGAAGCTGACCACCGACCAGGTGAACGGCCTGGTGGTGGCGCAGGGCAAGGCCGGCGATCATATCCCGGAAATTCCTTCGCTCAGCTTTTCGCTGTCCGGCCAGTATGAATGGGCGGTGGGCAGCAAGACGGCGCTGCTGCGCGCCGACTACAGCTATGCCGGCCGCTCCCATTCCGAATTTCGCCCGAATTCGCCGCTCTACCGGCAATTGGGCGATTATTCGCTGGTCGGCCTGCGCGCTGGAATTGGCGACGAGCGTTTCGGCGTCTATCTCTTCGTCACCAATCTGTTCGACACCCTGGCGCGGACCCGGGCGGGCAACATGATCGGCATGCCGGTGGAAGTGGTGACGACGGCGCCGCCGCGCACCATCGGCCTCAATCTGAAATTCGGGATCTGAACGATGCGAACGCTTATTCCTGGAATCATCGCCCTGCTGCTGGCCGGCGCGGCCGTGCCGGTGGCGGCGCAGCAGCCGGCGGCGACGGGCGGCGCTGCGGCGGCCGATGCGGTTTCCGCCCGCACCGGGTCGATCGTGCCGCTGGTGGCGAAATTGCAGCCGCAACTGGAAAAGCTGTCGCGCGACCTGTGGAATTTCGCCGAGATCGGCTTCAAGGAAAGCAGAAGCAGCGCCGAGCTTCAGGACACGCTGAAGAAGGCCGGCTTCAAGGTGGAAGCGGGCGTCGCCGGCATGCCCACCGCCTTCGTGGCGACGGCCGGTTCGGGCGGGCCGGTGATCGCCCTTCTCGCCGAATATGATGCGCTTCCGGGGCTTGCCCAGCATGCCGTGCCGGAACTAAGCCCGATCGAGGGGCAGATCGCCGGCCATGCCTGCGGCCACAATCTGCTGGGGGCCGCCTCGGTGACGGCGGCGATCGCCATCAAGGAATGGCTGGCGGCGAACGGCGTCGAGGGCACCATCCGCCTTTACGGCACCCCGGCCGAGGAAGGCGGCTTTTCCAAGGTCTATATGGTGCGCGACGGCCTGTTCAAGGATGTGGCGCTGACGCTGAGCTGGCACCCCGGCGACCGCAACGACACCACGCCCAGCCGCTCGCTGGCCATGGTGTCGGGGAAATTCCGCTTCGAGGGCGTGGCTTCGCACGCGGCGGTGGCGCCGCAGCGCGGCCGCTCGGCGCTCGACGGCGTCGAGATCATGAACGTCGCCGCCAATTACCTGCGCGAACATGTGCCGCAGGATACCCGCATCCAATATGTGATCACCGATGGCGGCGGCCAGCCCAACATCGTGCCGGCCAGGGCGGAAAGCTTCTATTATGTGCGGAACCACGATAGCGAAGTGGTGAAGGACGTGTGGACCCGGCTGACCAGGGCCGCCGAGGGGGCGGCGCTGGCGACCGGCACCAGGGTAAGCTTCGAAATCCTCTCCGGCACCTATGACACGCTGCCGAACGTGTCGCTCAACAAACTGATGCACCAGAGCCTGGAGCGGGTCGGCGGCTATGCCTACACCCCGGCCGAGGCCGACTTCGCGACGAAGATCCTCGCCACCTATCCCGAGCAGAAAATCACGGCCAGCGACCCCTCGGCGATCCAGCCGATGCGGGCGGAAACGCTTGGCTATGCGTCGTCCGATGTCGGCGACGTAAGCTGGGTGACGCCGACGGCGACGCTGTCGACCGCGACCTTCGTGCGCGGCACTTCGGCGCATAGCTGGCAGGCGGCCGCCACCGGCGGCACCAGCATCGGCGAGAAGGGCGCGCTGGTGGCGGCCAAGACCATGGCGCTGACGGCGGCGGAACTGTTCCTCCGCCCCGACGAGATCGCCGCCGCCAGGGCCGAGTTCGACCAGCGGCGCGGGCCGGGCTTTCAATATGTGTCGCTGGTTGGCGACCGTGCGCCGGCGCTTGACTACACCGATCGCTGAGGAGATTGATATGGCTGACTATTCCCGTCGCGACGTGTCGCGCCTGTTCGCCGCCGCCGGCGCCGCCAGCCTGCTGGCCGGAAGGGCGATGGCGCAGAACGCACAGAACGCGCCGCTGCCGGCCAACAGCGCCGGCCTTGCGCTCGACCATATCGTCTGGGGCGTGCCCGATCTCGACGAGGGGGTGAAGCGGATCGCCGACCTCACCGGCGTGCAGCCGGTTTCGGGCGGCGTGTCGCCGGGGCGGTCGCGGCCGCACAATGCCTTGATCGCCCTTGGCGGCGGCAGCTATCTCGAAATCATGGCGGTGCGAAACACCGGCATGACCGAAGGCCCGTGGATCGACGCCATCGCCGATGGGCATCCGCACATCCTCGATTTCGCCGAGCGCGTGACCGACCGCTTCGCCGGTCTCAAAAGCCGCGCCGCCGCCGCCGGCGCCCGCTTCGGCGAAGCGCGGCCGATGGGCCGCGTGCGCCCGGACGGCGGCCGCCTCGACTGGGAATTGCTGAACTTCGAAGGCCGTCCCTTCGACGGCGTTGTGCCGTTCTTCATCGACTGGCTGGGGTCTCGCCCGCACCCGTCGGAAAATTCGCCGACGGGGGTGACGCTCGAATCCTTCTTCGTCGCCCATCCGCGCGCCGAAGAACTTGGCAATCTTTATCGCGCCCTTGGCGTCGATGTGCCGGTGCTGGCAAGCGACCGCCCCGAGCGCGTGCTGCTGCTGAAGACGCCGAAGGGCCGCGTCTATCTGCGCTGATCGCCGGCTCCGCTGCTTTCCGGGCCGGCTCCGCCGCCTTCCGGGCCGGCTGCGGCGGGCGCGGCGCTTATCGGAACAGCGCCGCCGATAGGGAGGGCCATGGCGGCACCCTTCGCGGCGCCGCCGCCCGGCGCGCGGGCGCTGCCTTCGATCCGCCGGGCTTGTGCTGCCAGCGCGGTTTGCAGCGGCAGAAGCGGCGCCAAAGCACCAACCGTCCAGGTCGAGTCTCGTTGATCGAAGCGGCCCCGCCTGTCGGCTTTGCCGCACGCGGACAATAGTTCCGCGTGCGTCCAGACCATGACGATGCCGGACCTGTCGCGGCGGGCTGCGCCGGACCGGCTGGTGCGATCTTTGGCTGGATCGGGGACGGCGGGGCCATCCTCGACGGCGCAAAGGACAGCAATCCCCATCCGCCCGCCAGGACGCCACCCCGACGGCCTATGCGGCCTGTTTCGGATTCCGCTTGGCCTGGCACAGTGGCCACGGCGGGAATGGTGCCCCGAGCAGGACGAAAGCGATGAATATGAAGCGCCGCTGCTACTATGCTAGAGCCGCATTTCTCCGCATCGAGCCGCCTATTGCCGCCGTTGAATACCTCAGAGCGCTATGACTTAAATTCAGCTGGTCAGCGAAACCCTGACGCGGATCTTTCAGTTCCGCGTGGAGGATGCGCCGTGATATGCATTGAAGGCGCATTCTCGAACAGGCTTAGAACCGCTTGGTCACCGTGGCGATCACCTGCCGGGCTTGGCCGAAGAAGCACCCCATCGGACCGTTGCAACGGCCAGCGTAACGCTTGTCGAAAATGTTGCTGCCGTTGACAGCCAGACGCCACCCAGGAATGTCGTAGTGCAGCGTCGCGTCGAACAGGGTCACGGCCGGGCTGGTATAGAGGATCGCGGGGATCGTCGAAGGAATTACACCCGGACTGCTGCTGAGGTGCCGCACGCCGGCACCGCCGCCGAAACCGGCGAGCGCGCCGGTGTCCTGCGTGTAGTCGACGAACAGCGACGCCTTGTGGCGCGGGGTGGCTTCCAGCCGGGCGCCGACCTCCGGCGCGAATTCGCTCCGGGTGATCCTGGCGTCGGTGTAGCTGTAGGACATGTTGACGCTGAGCTTTTGATGGAAGCGCGCCACGGCCTCAAGCTCGACGCCCTTGGAAACGATCCGACCGGTCTGGATATCGAAGAAGACGTTGTTCGGATCGGTTAGCAGCGGATTGTCCTGCTGGATGCGGAACACCGCGGCGGTGGCGAACAGCTTCACATCGTCGCCGAGGTTCCGCGCGTCGTACTTGACGCCGGCTTCCCACTGCTTGCCCTCGCTCGGCAGGAATCGTTCGCCCGCGAAAGTCGAGCCGACATTGGTCAGGAACGAAGTCGAGTAGCTGACATAGGGCGCGACGCCCGCCTCGGTGACGTAGGTTGCGCCCGCCCGCCAGGTGAACTTGTTCTGCTTCGTCTCGGCCGCGGGCGACGCGGCATAGTTGGTCACTTCCGTCCAGTCGTTCCGGCCGGACAGCGTCAGGATGAGGCCGCCGAACTTCATCTGGTCCTGAGCGTAGAGGCCATACTGCTTCAGCCGCACGTTGGTGAAAGGGAAGAAATCCGGAACCGCGATCGGCGCGGTGCTGTAGACCGGATCAAACAGATCGATGTCGGTCGCGCCGGCGAAGGCGAACGCCGATTGCTCGCGATAGTTGCGATAGTCGAAGCCGGCCAGCAGCCGGTGCTCCACCGCGCCGGTCGTGAAACTGGCGTCGAAGCGGTTGTCGACCGTGAACTGCTGGGTATCGTCCGCGAACGGGAAGTTCGAGCGCGAGACGGTGCGATTGTCCGCGCCGAGGGCCGACCCGTAGATGATCTGCTGATATTCGCTGTAGTCGGTCCAGCGCAGGTTCTGGGTGAAGCGCAGCGAAGACGAGAAGCGATGGGTCAGCTCATAGCCCGCGCCCCACTGCTTGCGGCGGTAGAAATTATAGTCCGGCTCGCCCAGATTGATGCCGCGCCGGACCTTGCCGACCGGGTTGTCGTACAGCACGCCAAGGGCGGGCAGGAAGCCGTTGGTGTCGCCCTCGACCCGGTCCCACTGGTAATAGCCGAGCGCGGTGATCTTCGTGTCGGGGCCGATCTCGACCGCGACCGCGGGGGCGATATAGGCGCGCCTCGCGGTGACATGGTCGGTCTGGCCGTCGCGATCGCGATAGAGGCCGGTCAGGCGGGCGCTGACGCCGTCGGTCAGCGCGCCGGTGATGGTGCCGGCCGCCTGCTTGAAGTCGTCGCTGCCGTACTTGGCCTGGAGTTCGCCGCCGAACCGCGCCGAAGGGCGGCGGCTGGTGAGGTTGTAGATGCCGCCCGGCGGCGTGGAGCCGTAGAGCACGCTGGACGAACCTTTCAGGATATCGACCGCCTCGAATCCGTAGAGGTCGAGGCCGACGTTGTCGATCGTATCGCTGACCGGCGCTTGCAGCCCGTCGATATACTGCACCGGAATGAAGCCGCGCACGCGCAGGAAGTCGAAGCGCAGATCCGGCCCGTAGTTCTCGCCGGCGACGCCCGCCGTGTAGCGAACCGCCTGCTGGACATCGACGAAGTTCAGCAAGTCGATCTGGTCGCGCGAGATGACCGAGACCGACTGCGGCGTCTCGATAAGCGGTGCGGTGGTCTTGCTCGCAGTGATCGCGCCGTCGGGGACGAAGCGACGCGCGGTGACAATGATCCCCCCGTCGTCCTGGCGGACGGCTTCGACCCCGGTATCGGCGGTTTCTCCATCGGCAGAGGTTGCATCCTGCGCCAGCGCTGCACCCGGCACCAGCATTGCGGCGCTGGCCAGCACGGCTGCGGAAAGGTTCAAATTCCGGCGAACAACCCGCATTTCCGTAAACTCCCTGTTTCATCGCGCCCTTGCGGGCGGTATCAACGATCGTCACTGGGGCAATTGCGAGTCACTTGCAATAACTTGATGGGAGATGTGGCCTGAGACAATCAGAAAATGGCCTGATCGAACAGGCGACCCTTGGGGTGCCATCGTGGCGCCAGCGAGAACAATCAGAGAGACGGAACCCCATGATAGCGGCACGCAGTTGATAACAGGCGAAGCCTTGCCGGCTGGTGTAGCCCCCGCCTCATGGTCCCCGCGCAAGCTCTTTACCGTGGCCGTGCTAGGGATGTGCGCCGGTGTCCAGATGAGCGACATGGGCGTACAAGCCTTATCGCTGGGCGCGATCCAAAGAAGCTTCGGCGTCAGCGATGCCGCGCTGGGCGCGCTTCAAGGGCTCGCTGGCGTGCTGGTCGGCAGTTTCGTCGCCATCCCTCTCGCCCGGTTCGCCGATCGTTTTTCGCGCAAGCTTGTTCTGTTGTGCCTGATACTGGCATCGACCGCGATGATGGTGCTCAGTGCGTTCGCGCCGAACTTTCCCCTTTTCTTTATCGGCCGTTCCGCGGCTGGCATCACCGAATTCGCGATGATTCCCCTCGTCTACTCTCTGATTCCGGACCTTGCGCCCGAACGCGACCGGGTTCTCGCCAATCTCAGTTTCGCCGCGCTGATGGCGGCAGGGGCCAGTGGCGGCTTCTATTTCGGAGGCGCGATCATCGAAATGGCCGCAGAGTTCTTCACCTTCGCGCTGGAACCCTGGCGCAAGGGCTTCCTGCTGATTGCCATGGCGGGGTTGCCGCTTTTCCTGCTCGGCCTGCTGACGGTCGATCCGGCGCGGCATGTTCTCGCCGAAAATCCCCGCCTATCGACTTCGTTGCTTCTTTTCCTGCGGCAGCGCTGGCAGGCACTGGGCCTGTTTATCGGTGTCGCCGGCTTTCTGATGGTCGCGGTACAAGCGCTCAACCAGCTTGTCGCCCTGGCGCTGGAGCGCCGCTTCCAGTCGGACATCACCACCATCGGCCAGGCGCTTGGTACGATCGTACTGGCGACCAGCGTTGGGTGCCTGCCACTTGTGGGCCTAGTCGACAGATTGCTCGGACGATATTTCGGGCGGGCCGCGCGCCCGCTGATCATGGGCGTTGCCGCGCTTGCCGCCATCCCTTTCGCGGCAATGCTTACCACTGCGTCACAAATCGACCAGGCGCTGGTGATAGTCGGCCTGTTCCTGTTCCTGACCTGCACGGCCAATGCTCTGGTCCCGACCATGTTGCAGGATCTAGCGCCCGCGTCCCTGAGGGCACGCAGCTTCGCGATCTGGAGTTTCGTCGTTTCGATCTTTTCGGCGGCAGGGCCGCTGGTGGCGGGCACGCTCTCGGACCGCTTGTTCCAGAACCATCTGCTACAGGCGATCACGGTGACGGCTGTGCCCGCGCTCATGGTGTCGGCTTTCTGCTCGGCGCGTTCCTTCCTGCGTGCGCGACGGGAGGATAGTCTTCTCGACCCCGCGCCAGCCGCCTGACCGCTATCGGCTATTGCCCGGGGGTTCGCTCTGAACGCAGGCTTGCGCGAAAGCCCAAAGCAGCGCCGCCTCGGCGAACGCACTATCCTGATCACCGCTCGACTGATGCCCGCTGTCCGGGTGCAGCACCATGACGGCCGGATTGCCCGATTGCGAACGATCGCGGATGTTCGCAATCAGTTTGGCCGGCTCCCAATAGGGCACGCGATCGTCCTTCAGTCCCGCAGTGCAGAGCAGCGGCGGATAGGGCGCGCCCGACACATTCTCATAAGGCGAGATCGAGGCAATATAGTCGTAGGCTTCCGGGTCGGCGAGCGGGTCGCCCCAATCCGGCCGAAACAGCGGCACGAGCGGATGATCCGCATCGCTCATGGTATTGAGCATGTCGACGAAGGGAACCTGCGCGATCACGCCCGCCCACAGCTCGGGTGCCAGGTTCATCGCTCCGCAGACCAGCAGGCCGCCTGCCGAAAGGCCATGAGCCACGATCCGGCCCGGCGCCGCATGGCCGGTTTCGACCAGGCGCCGGGCGCAGGCAATGAAGTCGGTCATCGAGTTGCGCTTCTTCATGCGCCGCCCTTCCAGGAACCAGCGCCTGCCTTTTTCCGATCCTCCCCGGACATGGGCGATGGCATAGCGAAAGCCGGCATCGACCAGCACGGTCGCGGGCAGGGAGAACAGCGGATCGCAGGAGACGCCATAGGCGCCATAGCCGGTCAGCAGCAGCGGCGCGGGCGCATCGGCGTCCATGTCGCGGCGGGACAGCAGCGTGATGGGAATGCTCTCTCCGTCCGGCGCCGATGCCTCGATGCGCTCGACCTTGTAGGCGGCCGGATCGAAGCCGCGCAGCCGTTCCCGCCCCACGACGCGGCGCTCGCCCGTCATCAGGCCGACGTCGATCCATCGCGGCGGGCTGGCTGGCGTCTGATGCGTGATCCGCACGCGCCGCGCGTTATAGTGCTGCGCTGGAACAAGCTCGACGGCATAGGCCGGCTCGTCGAACTCGACGGACGTTTCTGTTCCGTCCGGATACAGCAGCACGAGCCGGTGCAAGCCATTCTCGCGTTCCAGCCGCACCAAAGCCCCGGCGAACGGCAGGATCGCGACGATCGGCACGCCCTCGCGGTGCGATACCAGCTCTTGTCGGATATCGAAGTCCACCGGATCGAGGGAAAGCAGCTTGCGATCGAGCGCGCCGTCCGCATCCGTCAGCATCAGCAGCGCGCCGCGCCATTCGTTCACTTCGTAAGCCACGCCCCGCTCGCGCGGGCGCACGATCCTGGGCGGCGCGGTTTCCGCATTCGCGGCGATCACGCGAACCTCGGCCGTGTCGGGACCGGCAAGCGTCAGCGCCACGAAACCATCGGCCGCCGTTCGCGCCACCTGCATGAAAATAGCCGGATCATGCTCTTCATAGACCAGCGCCGCGCCGCCGTCTTCGACGGACGTGCGGTAAAGCCGCGTCGGCCGGCTGTGGGCATCGCGCCAGATCCAGAACAGATGCCGGGATGATGGCGAGAAAGTGAAGCCGCCATAGCCATAGGCGTCGGCCTCCACCAGAATACGGATCGCGCCGGACGCCATATCCAGAACGCAGATGCGATGCCGGTCGTCGCCGACGATGTCCTCGGCCCAGGCGAACCAGCGGTCGTCGGGGCTATGCTGGTGCTTGATCGCGCGATAATAGGCATGGCCTGCCGCGCGATCCGCTTCGTCGAACAGGACATGTTCCTCGCCATCCTGCGAAGTGCGCGTGAAGACGCGATGCGCGCAGCCGGCCGCAAGCCTGAAGCCATAGCGCCAGCCTCTTGAGGTTTCCGGCAGCGGCAAGTCGATTTCCGGCGCCCTGGCGCGCATGTGTTCGTGGAACCGGGCGACAAGCGGCGCCAGCGGCGCCAATATGCCGCCCGCATAGTCCATCTCTGCTTGCAGATGCGCGCGCAGCGGCGCCGGCAGCGTGTCGAGCTTTCGCGACCCCGCCTCCGGAATGAACTTCATCCAGGCATAGGGATCATTCCGCCGCCGCCCCAATTGCTCGATCCAGTGATCCCGGCAGGGGGCTTGCGGCGCCGGGACCGGCGGCCATACGGGAGCGGGAACGGGGGGTTTGGCGAAAGGCATGAGGCTCCTGAAGCAGGCAGGCTATGGTTGGGATGGACGGCAGGCGCATCAAGGCGCGCGCCCTTCGGCAAACGCCTTCATCCATTCCACAAGGTTCGGATCGGGCACATGTTCGATCATATCGCGCAGCAGGGCTGGCTCCTCATCCTGCCCCAGCTTGAACCGGGAATCGAGGTGCCGGACATGCGCGCGAAAGGCGACGATCCGTGACAGCAATTGATCGTACCGCGCGCCCAGATCGGCCGTCGACCATCGCTGCGGCAGCACCCCTTCCAGATGATCGAGCAGGCGCTCGACCGCCGAAGCGGTTTCGTCGGGAACAAACTCGACGTCAACGTCCACGCGCAGCACCGCGAAGTTCCAGGTCGGCGCCCAGTCGGACCGGCTGACATAGCGTGGCGACATATAGCCTGCCGGACCGGAGAACAAGATCAGCCCGGATGGATCGGCGGAGAAGTCCGCAACCAGCGGATTGGCGCGGGCGCAATGACCGACCAGCGCCACAACCTGCCCGTCGTCATCGAATTCGGCCAGAAGTGGAAGCGGGCTCGCCCGAAAATTTCGCGTCACCAGCCAGGCGAGCGGATAGCGCGCAATCAGGGTTGCCGTGACCTCGTTCTGGAATCCTTCATGCCGTGGCATGATCGAGAGCCCTGCAACGCCGCCTGATCCAGGCGGCCTGGTCATTCAGCGCGCGGGATGCCAGCGGCGCGATCGTGACCGCTTCCAGGAAACTGTGCGTGGCTCCGGCATAGGGCACTTCCTCGACCTCCCCGCCGGCCTGCCGCAGCCTGGCGGCGAAGGCATGGTTGCTGTCGGCAAGGATGTCCTGCTCGGCGATCGCCAGGAAAGCGGGCGGCAGGTCGTGAAGCCCGGCCCGCAGCGGCGCGACCAGCGGATCCGCAAGTTGCGCGGGATCGTCGACATATGCGGCCCAGAACGCATCCATCTCGCTCGGGCCAAGCGTATGGTCGGGGCTGGAATACAACGCATAGCTTGCCGTCGGATTCGGATCGAATGCACCGTAGTTCAGCAGCATGCCAGCCAGCCTGGGCAAGCCTGCCTCACGACGCATGAGACAGGCCGAAACGGCAAGGTTGGCACCCGCCGAATCTCCACCCACCAGGATGCGGGCTGGATCGAGGTCCAGCGTTTGCGCATTCGCCTCCAGCCATTGCAGGCTTGTGTACACTTCATTCAGCGCGGTGGGGAACTTCGCTTCGGGTGAAAGACTGTAGTCGATGCCGATGACCGCGATACCCGCGCGCGCGGCATATTCGCGCATGAGCCGGTCATGCGTGTCGATGCTGAAAAGGACCCACCCCCCGCCGTGGATATAGAGCATGACCGGACCGTTCTCCCGACGGGTCGGCCGATGGAGCCGCGCGCGCAGGCCGTTCACAGTCATCTCGTGCGTCGCGGCCATTTCCGGCCCACCCGTCCGCCAGTCGCTGCGCACGACTTCCGCGATGCGCCGGCGATGCGCAAGATTCTCAGGCACGCCGTGGGCAGAGTAACTCTCGTTGAGCTTGCGTGCGAATTCCCGGATCTGCGGGTCGAGTCCGTGCGATCGCGAATTTATTCGATCCCTTGTCACTTTCGAACCATCCCTTGCCAGCGCGACTACCATAGCACAGCCCATTCTTCCTATCCGCGATTCGGGTCGATCATCCGTGAATGGCGGCCAATTTCGATTGAACAGCTTGCAATCGCAAGCCGCTTTGGCCCAAGCTGACAGTGGTGGTCATTATCGTCGAAATCAGGCCATGAAGCATAGCGCGGAGATTCTCGTCAGCGACAGGCCGGTGCTCGCCTTGCATGATGAATATCCGACCGGGTTCGTCGACCCGATGCATCGCCATCCCCGAATCCAGATTCTGTTCGCCTGTGCCGGCATCATGGCGGTGACGACGGCCGGGGCAAGCTATGTCGTTCCACCCCAGCGCGCCTTGTGGATACCCGCCGATACCGACCACGAAGTGCGCTGCCGCAGCGCAGTGTCCCTTCGCACGCTCTATCTGCGCCCGGAGGTGGTGCGCGAAGCGAAGCCCTGCCATGTGTTCGAGGTATCCTCGCTTCTGCGTGCATTGATCCTTGAGATGGGCGCTCTCGGGATCTACTACGAACTCGATGGCAGGGCAGCGCATCTGGTCGCGCTGTTGCTCGACGAGATACAGAACATGCCTGGCTCACGTCACCACCTGTCCATGCCCGAAGACCCCCGGCTGCAGCGGGTGTGCAATGCTATCCTCGAACGGCCGTCAAACCCGCGCGACATCGACGAATGGGCGGCCATTGCCGGAATGGGGCGGCGCACCTTCACGCGGGCGTTCCGGCGCGAGACGGGAGTCGGTTTCGCCATGTGGCGGCAACAGGCGAGGCTCATGGAAGCCGTTGCGCTCCTTTCCTGCGGAATCCCGATCGCGCAGGTTGCGTTCGAGGTGGGTTACGACAGTCCCAGCAGTTTCAGCGCCATGTTTCGCCGGGCATTCGGGGTCTCACCGAGCCAGTATCTTTAGCATCTGACGCTCCATTCTTGATTCCGGGGGCGGCTACTGCCTTGAATTTTCGGCCGCCTTGAATTTTCGGCCACCTTGAATTTTCAGCATGACAGGCTCGTATTGCAAACGAGTCGCAAATATGTGACAGGGGGCTGCTCGAAAGGACCGACGATGCCCCGCCATTTCCCGTTGCCATCACAGGAGGCGAACCGCTTGCCGGCCCTGCTGGTAGAGGCCGTAAGATGCTGGCGGGAAGCGCGCGATAAACGTCAACCGGTTCAATCCAGCCTGTTCGTTCTGCTATCGCGTCACGGCCATGGCATGCTGGCGCCAGTGTTCGACCGTGTGATGACGCTGGCAGAGGGTGTGTCCGGCAGACGCATCGCCATCGGTGACGGCGAGACCCTGTCGGAAGACGAGACCCGTCTGATCGATCTGGTCGAAGCTGGCGGTGATCGCCAGGAGGACGAAGGACTTGGCGCATCGCTCTATTGTGCGGTGGCATCGCTGCGCATTCTGATGGCGCGGTCGAACCTCGCTCCGGCGCCGCCGGTTGTGCCATGACGGTCTTGCCGGAAGCTGGCTCCCAGACTGCATCCGGGCTGGCGGAGTTCAAGAACCCGCGTTCGACCGCAGACCATTCCGAATTCGCCGCATTGCGCGTCGTGGGGACGAAGCGGCTGACACCGCATATACGGCGGATAACATTTGCCGGCAGGAATCTTCACTGCTTCGCCACAGATGAACATTTGCATGTAGGCCTGCTCCTTCCACCGCCAGGAGCGCCGCGCAAAACATGGCTGAATGTACAGGCCGATGGTAGGGCAAGCCTGTGGAATGAAAGTCCTAGGCCCGTGAACCGCAAATACACGATCCGGGCTATCGATCCGTCAATGGAGCAGATCGATATCGATTTCGTGCTGCACGAAGATGGCGGTCCCGGCGGAGCCTGGGCTGCACGGGCCGAAACAGGCGATCTCGTGGGCATTCTTGGACCTGGCGGTCGTGGATTATCGTCTGCCGATTGGTATCTCATAGCCGGTGACGAGACCGCGCTACCGGCGATCAGGCGGATGATGGATGCCATGCCTGACGATGCCCGCGGAGAGGTCATCATCGAGGTTGCCGATTCCCGTGAAGAACAGCAGTTCCGCGTACCCCCTGGGATGACCCTCAGCTGGCTTCATCGCAACGGCACGATCGCGGGAAGAAGCGATCTGCTGCAAAATGCAGTAAGGGCGGTGCGCCTGCCTCATGACGGCAGGCCGTTCGTCTGGGTCGGCGCAGAGTTTGAGGCCGTTCAGCAAATCCGGGGCCACTTCAAAAGCACTGGCCTTGCGAAGGCCGACCAGTTGGTGGTCGCCTATTGGCGGCGCGGCATTGCCGAGCCATGCTGACTATCCCGACATCTCACGGCCCCGCAATCATCCCAATTTGGCCAGGGTTGCAATGAACGAAAGGCAGGTTCGTTCAATTTGAACCCGAAAGGCGACTTGCCGGACTGTCCAACAGCCCGGCCATTCCGAGCAGTTGGCCTTGGCAAGAACAAAGGCAGCCCCAACGGTCCATCGCTTGCCCTCCTGAACGGCGATAGCGAGGCTGCGAAGCCGCTGCCGGCAAGGCGAACCGCGCCTAAAAACAGCGATATACAGCCGGAAGCACTACGCTAATTCCGCACGGCACCGCCGATTGCCGCCGGGCCTACGATTTTTGGAAATGGCGCGCCCGGAACGATTCGAACGTCCGACCCCCAGATTCGTAGTCTGGTGCTCTATCCAGCTGAGCTACGGGCGCCTGCGGTGGCCGCTGCTAGTGCAATGCGGCGTCGATTGCAAGCGCGGCGTTGGCAGCTCATGCCGCCGTCGCCATCGCCCGGATGGGGCCGTCCGCTTTTTCGGTTGTGGGCTGTCCCGCTCTGAAGACGGTTGCGCCGCCTTGTCTTCCCCCGCCGAGGGGATCCGGGCGTTTCCGGCGAAACGGCAGTGGTCGCAGCCGCCAGCGGCGGCCTTGGCGCGGCGATCAGTGTTTGCCGGATTCACGCTTGCACAATTTTCCATGGCGGCCAAAAATCCGCCTCATTGTCCTTAGAATTCAAAGCTGGTTCATCGGGGGGATTATATGGTATGCTCACACGAAAGAGGAGAAGACCATGCAGGAAGAACAGATTAAAGGGCAATGGAAGCAGCTTGTCGGTAAACTGAAGGTCAAATGGGGAAAGTTGACCGATGACGATCTGAAGATTGCAGAAGGAAACACAGAATATCTTGCTGGAAAAATTCAAGAATTATATGGAATTACGAAAGACGAAGCCAAAAAGCAAGTTGATGAGATAAAAAAGAATATGTAATATATGAATAATTTACATACATAGACGTTGGAGGGCGCATAGTATGTTGTATTATGCTTTAATCTTCCTGATCGTTGCGGTTGTTGCCGGGGCTTTTGGGTTTTTCGGTGTTGCCGGGCTGGCGACAAGTATTGCCAAGGTTCTGTTTGTCCTGTTCCTGATTCTGTTTGTGGTTTCGTTGGTCATGGGCCGAAAGCCGCGAGTCTGAATCCGGCCGCATCCCGGGTGGCGCCGGCGGCCGTGTTGGCGGCCATCGACGAGCCGTTGCTGATCGTGCGCGACGGCCGTGTGCTGCTTTCCAACCCGGCCGCCAAAGCCCTGCTCGGCGAGCGGATCGACGGCGCCGACGTTCGTCTGGCCATCCGCCATCCGGTCGCGGTCGAGGCGCTGCGCGGGCCGGCCCAACCCGGAAGCCCCGCGAGCCCTGGAAACCCCGCAAGCCCCGAAAATGTCATCCGGGTCGAACTGGCGGGGCTGGCCGGGCAGGGCCGGCGCTGGGACATGTCGGTGGCGCCGCTCGGCCATGGCGGCGATCTGCTGGTGCGCTTTGTCGACCACAGCATTGCCCACGCCGCCGACAAGATGCGCTCGGATTTCGTCGCCAACGCCAGCCACGAACTGCGCACGCCGCTCGCCACCCTGATCGGCTTCATCGAGACCTTGCAGGACGAGGAGACGGGCGGGGACGCAGCGGCGCGCGGCCGCTTTCTGGCCGTCATGTCCGAACAGGCCCGGCGCATGCAGCGGCTGATCGACGACCTGATGTCGCTGTCGCGGATCGAGGCCGACCGTTTCAGCCCGCCGGACCGGCCGGTGGATCTGCTGCCGCTGGCGGAAGAAGCGCGGGCGGCGTCGCTCGGCCTCGCCGACGAGCGCGATGTCGAGATCCGCATCGACACCGGCCTGGCGCGCGCGGTGGTGCTGGGCGACCATGCCGAGCTGCTGCAACTGCTGCACAATCTGGTGACCAACGCCATCCGCTATGGGCGGCCCAGTTCCGAGGTGGTGGTCGAGATCGAGGAAAACGGCAGTGGCATGTTGCGCCTTGGCGTCATCGACCAGGGCGAGGGCATCGCGCCCGAACATCTGCCGCGCGTGACCGAGCGCTTCTACCGGGTCAGCAACAGCCGCAGCCGCGCCGAGGGCGGCACCGGGCTGGGGCTGGCCATCGTCAAGCATATCGTCAGCCGGCATCGCGGCCGGCTCGATCTCAGGAGCACGCTTGGCGAGGGCACCGCCGTCCACGTCTATCTGCCGCGCGCGCCCTGAGCGTCGCTGTCATCGAACCGTCATATGGCTGTCATTCAATCCCCATGCGGCGCGCCTAGACGGCCCTCAATTCGAACGGAAACGGAATTGAGGAAATGGAATGAAGCATGGAATGATGACGGCGGCGCTGGCGGCCGTGGCGCTGGCCGGCTGCCAGCAACAGCCGCAACAGCGGGAAGCGGCGGCGGCCGGGATCACCGGCGCCGGTTCTTCCTTCATCTATCCGGTGTTCGCCGCCTGGTCGGCGGATTACGCCACGGCGACCGGGGAAAAGGTGAATTACCAGTCGGTCGGCTCGGGTGCTGGAATCGCCCAGATCAAGGCCGGCACCGTCACCTTCGGCGCGACCGACAAGCCGCTCGACCCGAAGGAGCTGGCCGAGGCGGGCCTGGCGCAGTTTCCGATGGTGATCGGCGGCGTCGTCCCGGTGGTCAACATCGGCGGCGTCGAGGCCGGGCAGTTGCGGCTGACCGGGCCGATCCTCGCCGACATCTATCGTGGCGCCATCGAACGCTGGAACGATCCGGCGATCGTGGCCGTCAATCCGGGCGTGGCGCTGCCCGCCGCGCCGATCACGGCGGTGCACCGTTCCGACAGTTCGGGGACGACCTTCAACTGGACCCACTATCTTTCGCAGGTGAGCGCGGCGTGGAAGCAGGATTTCGGCGAAGGGACGACGATCGACTGGGCGGGCGGCATCGGCGGCAAGGGCAATGAAGGGGTGGCCGCCTATGTGAAGCAGGTGCCCAATTCCATCGGCTATGTCGAATATGCCTATG
>CAYYGQ010000011.1:0-20828 GCA_964471485.1 uncultured Sandaracinobacter sp.
GCTGCATCCTGGTGCTTGCCATGCACGCCGGCTTCGCCTTTCTCGAACTTGGAACGGTGCGAAAGAAGAACCAGGTCAATGCGCTGATCAAGATCCTGTCGGACTTCAGCGTCTCCACCATCGCCTATTTCTTCATCGGCTATGCCATCGCCTATGGTTCGCACTTTCTGCATGGCGCGCCGTCGCTGGCGCGCGACCATGGCTGGGGGCTGGTCAGCTTCTTCTTCCAGTTGACCTTCGCGGCGGCGATTCCGGCGATCGTCTCTGGCGGCATCGCCGAGCGGGCGCGCTTTTATCCGCAGCTTGCGGCGACCGTCCTCATCGTCGCCTTCGTCTATCCGTTCTTCGAGGGGCTGGCCTGGAACGGCAATTTCGGCGTGCAGGACTGGCTGACGCGGATGTTCGGCGCTCCGTTCCACGATTTTGCCGGTTCGGTGGTGGTTCATGCCGTTGGCGGCTGGATCGCCCTGCCGGCGGTGCTGCTGCTGGGGCCGCGGCAGGGGCGCTATCGCCGGGACGGCCGCATCGCCCCCTATCTGCCGTCCAGCATCCCCTTTCTGGCGCTTGGCGCCTGGATTCTGATGATCGGCTGGTTCGGCTTCAACGTGATGAGCGCCAAATATCTCGACGACATCTCCGGGCTGGTGGCGGTCAATTCGCTGATGGCGATGGTGGGGGGCACGCTGGCGGCCCTGGCCGTCGGCCGCAACGATCCGGGCTTCACGCACAATGGCGCGCTGGCCGGGCTGGTGGCGGTCTGCGCCGGATCGGATCTCATGCACCCGCTCGGGGCGCTGCTGACGGGCGCCGTCGCCGGGGGGATGTTCGTCTGGATGTTTCTGCTGATGCAGAACCGCTGGCGGATCGACGACGTGCTCGGCGTCTGGCCGCTGCACGGTCTCTGCGGCGCCTGGGGCGGCCTGGCCGCCGGCCTGTTCGGCCTTCGCGCCCTGGGCGGGCTTGGCGGGGTGTCGTTCGCCTCGCAACTGGCGGGGACGCTGCTGGGCATAACGGTCGCGGCGGCCGGAAGCGCCATCGTCTACGGCGCGCTTCGCCGCTGGGTGGGTCTCCGCCTCGACGACCACGCGGAATTCATGGGCGCGGACCTCAGCATCCACGGCGTCAGCTCGACCCCGGAGCTGGAACAGCTTTGACCGGCGCTTGCGCCGCGTATCCGCGCCGCCTAAGCGGCGGCCATGCCTGCATTCGCCTATGTCGATGGCCGCTACGGGCCGATCGCCGACGCCGCCGTCCTCGTCGAGGACCGCGGCTTCCAGTTCGCCGACAGCCTCTACGAAGTCGTCGCCTTCCTGAACGGCCGCTTCCTCGACTTCGACAGGCATTTGTGGCGGCTGCGGCGGGGCCTGGCCGCCCTCTTCATCGACGGGGTGGCCGGAGACGCTGCGCTGAAGGCGATCGCCGCCCGGCTGCTGCGGCAAAGCCGCTACCGCGACGGCATCCTCTATGTGCAGATCAGCCGCGGCGCGGCGCGGCGCGGCCATGCGTTCCCGAAAGCCGCCCGGCCGACCGTGGTGATGACGGCGCGCTCGTTCGATTTCCGCAAGCGGCTGCGGCAGTTGCAAGAGGGTGTCGCCGCCGTCACCCTGCCCGACCAGCGCTGGGCGCGCTCCGACCTGAAGACCACCGGCCTGCTGGCCGCGGTGCTGGCGAAGGAGGAGGCGTCGCGCGGCGGCGCCTTCGAAGCCGTGCTGGTGAACGGCGACGGCCTGGTGACGGAAGGCGCTTCCTCCAACCTCTATCTGCTGGACGGGGGAGGGCGGCTGATCACCCATCCGCCGTCGACGGCGATTCTGGCCGGAGTCGCCCGCGACGGCCTGCTGCGGCTGGCGAGGCAGGCCGGAGTCGAAGTGCTGGAACGGCCGTTTTCCGTCGACGAGGCGCGGGGGGCGGCGGAACTGCTGCTGACGTCGACCACGGCGCCGCTGCTGCCGATCGTGTCGCTCGACGGCCGGCCGGTGGGGAATGGCGCGCCGGGAGCGATGGCGGCGCGGCTCGGGCGGATGATGTGGGAGGAAGTGGTGCGACAAACTGGCTGGCAAGGCTGAATCGCGCTCGTCGCCCTTGCCGAAGGCGCTGTTGCCGCGCTAGATAGAGTACCGGATCGGTCGGATTTCGGGCGGGAAAGGATTTGCCGGGCAGGGTCGCCATGCATCAGCACAGCATCCACATCGAGGAAGCCGATATCGACTTCATGGGCCATGTGAACAACGCCGTCTATCTGCGCTGGGTGCAGGATGCGGTGGTGGATTACTGGCGCAAGGTGGCGCCGGCGGAAGCGGTGGCGGCGAAGCTCTGGGTGGCGCTGAAGCACGAGATCACCTATCGGGCGCCGGCCTTCCTCGACGACGAAGTGCTGGCGCAGGTGGTCGCCACCGGGGTCGAGGGCAGCCGCGCCTTTTTCACCACGCTGATCCAGCGCGGCGACACCATTTTGGCCGAAGTGAAGTCGAGCTGGTGCTGCATCGACACCGCGACCCGAAGGCCGGCGCGAATCGCCCGCGATCTGGCGAAGCGCTTTCTGGGCTAGGCGCATGGTCCGATCGAAAGGAACCCTTCGATCGGGAAACCCGTGCGGAAAACAAAGGAACAAACGTCTGCCGTTCGGGTGATCGAACGGCGGACGCGCTAGCGGCGCAGACCATTCGCCACCAGCGCGTGGGCGCGCGCCGAAACTTCGCCGAGGTCGGCATCCTCTGTCCAGACGCCGTAGCGAAGGCCGAGGAACATGTTCATTCCGGCGATGGCCCAGGCCTCGATTTCGCCGACGCCTTCGCGCAGTTCACCCCGGGCGGCGCCTTCTTTCAGCCGCTCGGCGATCCGGCCCACCGTGGTGCGGTAATGGTCGTGGTAGGATTGCGGATCGACGAATTCCGCCTCGTCGATGATTCGGTAGAGCATCTGCTGGTCGCGCACGAAGTCGAGATAGCGGGAGAGCGCGACCTGCTCTCTGGCCAGCGCGTCGGGCGCCGAGGCGAGATGCGGCCCGACCGCCTCTTTCACCTGTTGCGACAGATCGGCGACCAGGGCGCGGAAAATATCCTCCTTGCTGGGGAAGTAGGTGTAGAAGCTGCCGAGGGCGACCCCGGCGCGGCGGGTGATGTCGGTGATACCTGTGGCGTGATAGCCGCGGGCGCCGAATTCCTGCGCCGCGGCGTCGAGAAGGGCGCGAAGCGTTCTGCGGCCGCGTTCCGTGCGCGGCACGCGGCGGCCGGCGTCGCCATTGTCCGACTGTGGCATAACTGCATCGCTCTTCGTCATTTGCCATCTGTATCAGAATCGAATCGCTATTCAATTTGAAAAGTGATTCATGTTTCAGTAAACAACCTCCATCCCGGTGCGGCCCGATCCGCTGTCCGACCATGGAGGTTGTATGTCGTCCGTCCGCAAGATTTCCCGCAACGCCTCGCTGATGGCGCTTGCCCTGTCACTGGTGTCGCCCTTCGGCGCCGAGGCTGTTTTTGCCCAGGCCGCCGCCGTGCAGACGGCCGACATCGGCGAAGACATCATCGTTTCGGCGCGGCGCCGCGACGAAAGCCTGATCGACGTGCCTCTGTCGGTGACGGCGGTTTCCGGCGACACGCTGGAGTCGCTTGGCGTTCCCGACATCGCGTCGTTGCAGCAGCAGGCGCCGAACGTGACCACGGCGGTGGCGCGCGGCTCCAACTCGACGCTGATCGCCTTTGTCCGGGGCGTCGGCCAGCAGGATCCGCTGTGGGGTTTCGAGCCGGGCGTCGGCCTTTACGTCGACGATGTATATGTGGCCCGCCCGCAGGGCGCCGTGCTCGATATTTTCGATGTCGAACGGGTCGAGGTGCTGCGCGGGCCGCAGGGCACGCTTTACGGCCGCAACACCATCGGCGGCGCCATCAAATATGTGACCCGGCGCCTGGGCCATGATTTCTCCGGCCGGGTGAAGGCCAGCTACGGCAGCTATAACGAAGTCAATCTTTCGGGAACCGTCGCCATCCCGCTGGGGCCGAACCTGTCGGTCGGCGGCGGCGTGCTCTGGGCGAAGCGCGACGGCTGGGGCCGGAATCTGTTCACCGGCGCCGGCCAGTATGACAAGGACGTACTCGCCGGGCGGCTGTCGCTCGAATATGACAATGGCGATGTCTTCGTCCGCGTCGCCGGCGACCGCACCGAGGACAAGTCGAATCCGCGCCACGGCACCCGCCTGCAAGGCAATATGGATCTTCCTGACTTCGAGCCGACCCCAAGCCTTTTCGACACCCGCGCCGGCATCGGCGACGACAACAAGGTGGTGACGCAGGGCGCCAGCCTGACCGCCGAAGTGCGGATCGCCGACGACTATACGCTGAAATCCATCAGCGCCTACCGCGACGGCCGCACCGATACCCTGATCGACTTCGACAACACGCCTGGCCCGGTGCTGGACGTGCCGGCCTTCTACAAGGACTGGCAGTTCACCCAGGAAGTGCAGTTGCTGGTGGAAAAGGAGCGCCTCCAGGGCGTGTTCGGCCTGTTCTATCTGAACGGCCGGGCGACGGGCGCTTTCGACACCGTGGCCGGCAACGTCAACTTCACCATCTACACCGGCGGCAATGTGAAGACGGAATCGATCGCCGCCTTCGGCGACCTGTCCTACGACCTGACCGACCGGCTGCAACTGTCGGCCGGCCTGCGCTGGACCAGGGACGACAAGACCGGAACGGTGCTGCGCGAACAATATCTCGGCATCCGCTCGCCGGCCTTCGGCAACGCCGACGCCTTCTATCTGGATACCCGCTCCGACTACAGCAACAGCCGCAGCTTCGACAAGTTCACACCACGGCTGTCGCTCAGCTTCCAGCCGGCGGAGGATGTCAACCTCTACGCAAGCTGGGGGCGCGGCTTCAAGTCGGGCGGCTTCGACATGCGCGGCGACGTGAAATCGACGCCGAATACCGTCGACGGCTACCGGCCGGAGACGATCGACAGCTACGAGGCCGGCCTGAAGGGCGCCTTCCTCGACCGCACGCTGTTCCTGAATCTCGCCGGCTTTTATTCGCGCTACAAGGACCAGCAGGTGACGATCCAGGCGCCGACGGCAACGCCGGGGGTCATCGCTTCCTTCGTCGACAATGCAGGGAAGGCCACCATCTATGGCGTCGAGGCCGAGCTTCGCGCCGTGCCGACGCGGAATCTGTCGTGGCAGGGCAGCTTCGGCTATACCCACGCCAAATACGACGAATTTCTCACCTGGGTCGATGGCGGCACGGCGCCGGTCGACGTTTCCGGCGAGCGCTTCTTCCAGAACACGCCGGAATTCACCCTGAGCAGCTCGCTCACCTGGTCGCTGGACGTGGCCGGCGGCCGGCTGTCCTTCACGCCGGCGGTGTCGCTGCGTTCGGCCATCCACATGTTCGAATATGCCTCGGAACTCGATCAGGGCGGCTATGTGCTGGTCGACGGTTCGGCGAACTGGGAATCGGCGGACGGTCGCTTCAGCCTCGGCGTCCATGGCCGCAACCTCACCGACCAGCGCTATCGGGTGGGCGGCTATTATTTCCCCGGCGCCCTCTATGGCAATTCCATCATCGGCTATTATGGCGCGCCGCGAACGGTGATGGGCAGCATCGGCTACCGCTTCTGAGTGTCCGGCCGGGGCGTATTTCCCGGCCGGACAAAAAAGGGGCCTTCCGGCCACGGCCGGAAGGCCCCTTTTCGTTCGGAACGCCTCAGGCGGCTACAGCGCGGCGGCGGCGCGACGCGACACCGACCAGGCCGAAGCCGACGATCAGCATCGCCCAGGTGGCCGGTTCCGGCACTTGCGGAATCAGCGTGTCGTAAAGGGCGACGCGGCCGAGGATCTGCGCCTTGTTGCGCTTTTCTTCCTTGGTCCAGAATTCCGTCACTTCGTGGCCGTCGGCGATGAAGCCCATGATGTCGAGCGCATAGACATAGTTGCCGATGGTGAAGCCGTCCGACTGGCTGTTGAAATTCACCTGCACGCGGTCGGCGCAGCCGTTGCTGTTGATGCCGCGCTCGTTGCGGCCGCCATTGGCGCACGGCTTGGCGTCGTTCGGCGTTTCCCAATGGTTGAAATCATAGATGAAGGTGACGTTTTGCAGGAACGCGTTGTCGACATAGACATCGGTGTTGAATTTCAGCGACACGGCGGTGATGCCGGTGTTGCTGCCGATGACATAGTTGCGGTGGGCGAAGTTGCCGATGACGGTGCTGTCGCTCGGGCTGCCGAGATCGACGGTGAGGCTGGGGTCCGTTGCGCTGGTGGTGAAATCATAGCCGGAGCGTGGGTCGCCGGTGCCCCAGCGTACCGTGGCGTTGCTGGTGACGGCATTGTTCGAGTAAGTGGCGTTGGTGTTCGGCCCGGCGGCGACGGCGTTGAACCATTCGCCGGAAACGTTGCGGAATTCGATCACCGTCGCGGCGTTTGCCGGAGCGAGCCGTTCTTTTGCGGCAGGCAACCGGGAACATTCAGGGGGTATCCTGGTGTGCATGGATACCCCCTGAATGATCCCGGTTGCCTGCCGCAAAAGAACGGCTCGATCAGCAACTGTCACTCCTGCCGGGCTGTGTAAATGCGAACAGATATTTAACGAATATTAATACTTATGAATATTATGAGTTTTCAGCAACAAGGGCGCGATCTTTTTGCAAGTTCACGGCAGCGCAGTCGGCCGGAAAGCAAAGGGCCTTTTCCGGAACGAATCCGAAAAAGGCCCTTGCGCGTGCCCCCCCGTGCCCGCCATTGGCGGCGCGCCGTCGCTTCTTCGGCGACGGCGCCGCCGCGCGCCGCTACTTCTTCGACGGCGCCTTCTTCTGGTCGCGGTTCTGCATCGAGCGGTTGCGCCAGTCGTTGGCGCGCGCCTCCACCTGGGCGCGGGCGCGGCTGGTGGCTTCGGCGAAGGCCTTGCGGTCGGCGGCCGACAGTTTCTCGATCGCCGCCAGCGTGGCCGCCTGGCGCCTGCTGCGCTGGCTGTCCATCAGCTTGCGCTCGTCGTCCATGGCGCGCCGCAGCGCTGCCGAATCCAGCCGGTCGGCGGCCACCAGCGCGTTGATGCGGTCGCGGGCGGTCTTGGCGGCGCTGCGCTCGTCGGCGGTGCTGCGCATCGCCTGGAACAATTGCCGGCGCCCTTCGGCCGACATGCCGGAGAACATCGGCCCGTGGTGCGGCATGCCGGCGGCGGACCCCGGTTTCGGCGGCGGGGATGATGCCGGCTGCGCCGAGGCCGGCACGGCAACCGGCACGGCGATCAGGGCGGCGATGGCAAGGGGGAGAAGTTTCACAGCTGATATTCCTCATCGTTGGTCGGGGTGTACAGCAGAGCGAACACCTGTCCGTCGTCCAGGTCGGAGTCGGCGAGGACCGTTGGAATGTCGTCGTTCAGAACCGGGGCGACGGCCTTGTAGAGCAGCGGCCCGGCAACGGCCAGAACCAGCAGCGAGGCCGCCAGCGCCGAGAGACCGCCCAGCCAGTGCCGGGAACGATGCCTGGGGAAAGCCGCCGTCGCCGGCCCTGAGAGGGAAAGCGTGTCTGCATGTTGAAGAATACGCTGCAGCGCCGCTTCATCCCCCGCACCCGAGAGCGGATCGGTCCGCGCCCAGGCGGCAAGGGCGGCGTCGAGGTTGCGGTCGGTGGTCATTTCAGTTCCTCTTGCAGGCCGGCGAGATGGGGGCGGAGGCCTTCGCGCCCGCGCGCCAGCAGCCCCTCCACCGCCTTTTCCGATGTTTCGAGCACGTCGCCGATTTCGGCCATGGAAAGCCCGTCGGCGTAGAACAGCGCCAGCGCCGCCCGCTGCCGCGCCGGAAGCTTAGCGGCGGCCCGCTGCACATGGGCGGCAAGGCTGGTGGCCTCTGCCTGCTCGATCGCGGATACGCCGTCGTCCGGCAGGTGGGCGGCGTCGTCCAGCGGCGCCACCGGCTTCAGCCGCCGCCGGCCGTCGAGCGCGCAGTTCATCAGCACCCGGTGCCACCAGGCGGCGAAACTGCCGCGGTCGGGGTCGAACTGCCGCCCTTCCCGCCACAATTTGGTCATTGCTTCCTGCACGGCGTCCTCGGCCAGCGCCCGGTCGCCCAGCACGCGCACAGCCAGCGCCAGCGCCGGCCGCGCCAACATGCGCGTCAGCGCCGCGAAGGCGCGGGCATCGCCGTCGACCGCCCGCAACAGCAGCAGCACTTCGGGCTGGGTGGCGCGGTGGTCTCTGGCGGCGGTCATGGCATCCATGGCGCTCACCATGGGGGATACGCCATGAACGGGCGCTTTCCCCCGTTGCGGCGGCGGCCCCGGAGGCGGCCCCGGTGGCGGCGGCTCTAGCGGCGAAGCTCGACCTTCCATGTCTGCCCGCGACGGAGCAGGGCGCCAAGATCGGCGGCCTTGCCGGCGGCGAGCCGCCGGCCCTGCTCCACCACCGCCTGCTCGTAGCTTGGCGAAGGCTCGGTATAGAGCACGCCAAGCGCCACCGGAAATTCCGGGAACGGCATGTCGATCAGCAGGTTGGCGATCAGCTTGTTGGTTTCGTCGTGCACCAGCACTTCGTTTAGATTGGCGTCCGTCACCGCGATCACCTCCAGGCGCAGCGTGTTGCGGTCGAGGCGCAGGCCCCTGGTGCCGTTGTCGAACAGCAGCGGCTTGCCATGCTCCGCCCACAATTGCGTCTGCGGCGCCGTCTTCTTGCCGGTGAAATTTTCGAAGACGCCGTCGTTGAACACCACGCAATTCTGGTAGATCTCGATGAAGCCGGTGCCCTTGAAGGCGTGGGCGCGCTTGAAAATGTCGGGCAGGCGCTTCTGGTCGGTGTCGATGCAGCGGGCGACGAAGCGGCCGCCGGCGCCGATGGCGAAGGCGCATGGCTTCACCGGCTGGTCGAGCGAGCCGCCGGGCGAGGTGGGCGTGGTGGTGCCGGGGCGCGAGGTCGGCGAATATTGCCCCTTGGTCAGGCCGTAGATTTCGTTGTTGAACAACAGCACCTGGCAGTCGAGGTTGCGGCGCAACAGGTGCAGCATGTGGTTGCCGCCGATGGACAGCCCGTCGCCGTCGCCGGTGATCAGCCAGACATCGAGATCGGGATTGGCGAGCTTCACCCCGGTGGCGATGGCCGGCGCCCGGCCGTGGATGGTGTGGAAGCCGTAGGTTTCCATATAATAGGGGAAGCGGCTGGAGCAGCCGATCCCGGAAATGAACGCTGTCTTGTGCGGTTCGGCGCCAAGTTCCGGCAGCGTGCGCTGGATCGCCTTCAGGATGGCATAGTCGCCGCAGCCGGGGCACCAGCGCACTTCCTGGTCGCTCGCCCAGTCGTCTGGCCTGGTGGCGGGCGCGCTGGTGGCGGGCTGGGCGGCGGGGCGGATCTCCGTTGCTTCGTTCATTGCGCCAGTGCCTCCTGGATTGCGGCTTCCACCTCGGCGATGCGGAACGGCTGGCCCGACACCTTGTTGAGCGACCTGGTGTCGATCAGATACTGGTCGCGGATCAGGGTCTTCAATTGTCCGGTGTTCATTTCCGCCACCAGCACCCGGTCATAGCTTTTCAGCAGGCTGCCCAGATTTTCCGGCAGCGGCCAGATGTGGCGGATATGCACATGCGCCACGTCGTGGCCCTCGGCGCGCGCACGCTCCACCGCTTTGCGGATGGCGCCATAGGTGGACCCCCAGCCCACCACCGCCAGCGGGCCGCGCTCGTTCCCCAGTTCCACCTTCTGGGGCGGAATGGCGCGGGCGATGCCGTCGATCTTGGCCTTTCGGGTGTTGGTCATCTTCTGGTGGTTTTTCGGCGAATAGTCGATGTCGCCACTGTCATAGCCCTTCTCGATGCCGCCGATGCGGTGCATCAGGCCGGGGGTGCCGGGCGTCGCCCACGGGCGGGCCAGCGTCTCGGCGTCGCGCATGAAGGGGTTGAAGCGCCCCTCCAGCGGCGGCGTGGTGTGGAAGCGCGCCGGGAACGGCTCGAACGCCGTCTCGTCGGGGACGAGCCACGGCTCGGCGGCGTTCCCTATATAGCCGTCCGTCAGCAGCATCACCGGGGTCATGTATCTGGTCGCCAGACGGCAGGCTTCGATCGCCACCTCGAAACAGTCGGACGGGCTGCGGGCGGCCAGCACCGGCAGCGAGGCATCGCCGTTTCGCCCATAGACCGCCTGGTAAAGATCGGCCTGCTCGGTCTTCGTCGGCAGGCCGGTCGACGGGCCGCCGCGCTGCGAATTGACGATGACCAGCGGCAGTTCCGTCATGATGGCAAGGCCGAGCGCTTCGGTTTTCAAGGCGATTCCAGGCCCCGACGACGAGGTGACGGCCAGGCTTCCGGCCCAGGCGGCGCCGATGGTCGCGCAGATGGCGGCGATTTCATCCTCGGCCTGGAAGGTGGTGACATCGAATTCCCGCAACCGCGACAATGCGTGCAGGATGGCCGACGCCGGCGTGATCGGATAGCCGCCGAAGAACATCGGCAGATTGGCCAGTTGCGCCCCGGCCACCAGGCCGAGGGCAATGGCGTCGGCGCCGGAAATGGTGCGGTAGAGACCGGGGGCGACTTCGGTCGGCGCCAGGCGGATCTGCTTCAGCGGCGTCCCCAGTTCGGCGGTTTCGCCAAAGGCGTGGCCGGCGTTCAAGGCGGCGATATTGGCGTCGCGCAGCAGTTCGTTGCTGGCGAATTTCGCCGACAGCCAGTCGACGAGCGGCTTGCGGTCGCGGCCGAACATCCAGAGCGCAAGGCCCAGCGTCCACATGTTCTTGCAGCGCAGCGCATCCTTGTTGCCAAGGCCGAAGGGCTTGACGCTTTCCAGCGTCATCTTGGAAATGTCGAACGCCTGCACCCGGTAGGCGTCGAGGCTGCCGTCCTCCAGCGGGTTGGCGTCGTAATGCGCTTTCTTCAGGTTGCGCTCGCTGAACGAGCCGCTGTCGGCGATGATGAGGCTGCCCGGTTGCAGCAGCGACAGGCTGGCCTTCAGCGCCGCCGGGTTCATGGCCACCAATATGTCCGGCTGGTCGCCGGCGGTTTCGATGCTGCTGGTGCCGAAATTGATCTGGAAGGCAGAGACGCCGAACAGCGTTCCCTGCGGCGCGCGGATTTCCGCCGGAAAATCCGGGAAGGTGGCCAGGTCGTTCCCGGCAAGCGCCGTCGAAAGCGTGAACTGGCCGCCGGTCAACTGCATGCCGTCGCCGGAATCGCCGGCAAAGCGGACGACGACGGAGTCTTTCTCGGGAACCTGCTGTTTCACGCTAGCCTGTGTCGGGGAATCTTCGCGGCTGCTTGCTGCGTCTGCGGCTGATGCCATGTCGTCCTGTTCTCCGCGCTTGCTGCACGTGATGCATTCGCCATCCCTACGACATTGCCGCCCATGGTCCAACCGTCTTTTCGGCGGACGGCGCTCATGTCGCATGCGGCGCTTGCATCGCCCGCCGCCCCGCGCTACAGGCCGCCACTCGCCGGCTGTTCCCCGATAGCTCAGCGGTAGAGCATTCGACTGTTAATCGAATGGCCGTAGGTTCGAATCCTACTCGGGGAGCCACTTCATTTTTTGGGCCGATTCCGGCCCTTGGGCCGCCGAGATGCGTGCCGCCTCGGCCACCGTTTCCGCAAGAAAATCAAACGGTTCATTGAATTTGGCGCTTAGCTCGCCATTCGCCCAAGAGCAGTTCGAAAGTAGGAAATTCAGGAGCCTGCGCTTCTCCCCGGCGGGCTGATTCTCAAAGACCCGGTGGGCATCCTTCGCCAACCGGATCAGGGCCACGCCGCTGTCGATATAGGAATCATCGGCGTCATTGAGGCGTTCCATGCTCCGACGGCAACGCTCGCGCTCTTCCCGCCATTGCTCCCGCATCCGGTGATAGAATTCTTCGTCGATTAGGCCATCCACCTTATCGACATAGAGCGCATCGAGCCGGCCGGTGAGCCGCGCCAACGCGAGGAGCCGTAAGTGGTGACGCGACGGTTCTGCCGCGCTCGCCAAAGCGAGCCGGCGATGGCCGACGCGCAGCCCATGAAGCCGGTGGCGCCGGCGAGCGCGCCCGCCTTGTCGAACACCTTGGGCGCGTAGGCGTCGTAGTGATACCACCAGCCGAAAAGCTGCCACGGCCGATAGACCGGCGTGCCGAACAGGATCGTCCACGGCGCGCCAAGCTGGGCCTGATAGCCGAGCATGGCGGCCGCCCATTGGGGCGTCACCGACAACGACGAGCTGCGGCAGATCGAGGCCGAGTTGCAGGCGGCGTTGGCCGAGCGTGCGAAGCTGGAAACGGCGGTCGGCGCATGGCCCGACTGACGGGCCGCATCGGCACCGGGAGCGGCGCGGCCCGCGCGTCGCTCCCATGCCGTGCTGTCTCGATTCAGGGGGTGGATGAAGCGGACGGAAGGATCGGGGAGGCGGGATCAGCGGATAGGCAGCTAAGGCAAGATGAAAGAAATGGCGCTATGCCCTTCGGGCAAGCCGCCATAAGTCTTTGTCTGCACATCTTTTTCCGGCCTGCGGCCGATGGCGCCACCGGCGCGGGGATGGCGCCATGCGCCTCCCAAGCCTTTGATCGCAAACGATCTTCCATAGCGCCAATTTCGCGGGCCTTCGGACCTCGCCATGCTGTTCCCGAAAGGAGCGGCGATGGCCGAGGATGACGATTTTGAACCCCGGCTCGGCAAGCCGCGCGCCCGGTCGGGCCGGCGCGCTAAGAGCTACATGAGCCGGGTCTTGCGCGCCGCCAATCTCGCCGGCGGGATCAAGGCGCTGGGCGGCCGGCGCAGCCGCTTCTACGGCAACCGTTCCGGCGTCGGCGTGGGCGTCGGCCGGGTGCTGGCGTCGCGCGACCGCTTCGCCGCCTACCGCCAGCGCCGCGTCATCGTGAAATACCGCATCGCCGGGCTGCGAAAGCCCAAGGCGATGGACGGCGCTCGCGCGCACCTTCGTTATATCCAGCGCGACGGCGTGACCCGCGAGGGCGACCCCGGCCGGCTCTATTCGGCCGAGCAGGACAAGGCCGACGGCAAGGCGTTCCTCGAACGGTGCGACGGCGACCGCCACCAATTCCGCTTCATCGTCTCTCCCGAGGACGGTCAGAGCTACGACGACCTCAAATCGCTGACCCGTCGCCTGATGACGCAGATGGAGCAGGATTTGGGAACCGAACTCGACTGGGTGGCAGTGGACCATTTCAACACCGGCCACCCCCACACCCACATCATCCTGCGCGGCGTCGATGATCGTGAGCGGGATCTGGTCATCGGCGGGGAGTATCTGAACAACGGCATCCGCGAGCGCGCCTGCGAACTGGTGTCGCTCGACCTGGGGCCGCGCGCCGACATCGAGATAGAGGACCGGCTGCGCCGCGGGATCGAGCAGGAGCGGTTGACCAGCATCGACCGCCGCTTGCTGCGCGATGCCGACGAGGACCGCATCGTCGCCGCCGCCGACCGCGATCCCTTCTACCAATCCTTGCGCGCCGGCCGCTTGCAAAAGCTCGGGCGGCTCGGCCTGGCCGATGAGATCGCGCCGGGCCGCTGGCAACTGGCCGAAGGCATGGACGACACGTTGAAGCGGATGGGCGAGCGCGGCGACATCATCCGCACCATGCAGCGCGCCTTCACGGAGCATGGTCTTGAGCGCGCCGCGACCGACTACGCCATCGCCGATGCGGCGAGCATGACGCCGATCGTCGGGCGCGTCGTGGAGCGCGGTCTGTCGGACGAGTATAACGACCGTCATTATCTGATCGTGGACGGCACGGACGGGCGCAGCCACTACATCGACATCGGCAAGGGGGAGGCTACCGGCATCATTCCGGCGGGCGCGGTGGTGCGGATCGCGCCCAAGGCGGCCGAAGCCCGCGGCGTCGATCGCACAGTGGCCGAGATCGCGGAGGCGAATGGCGGGCGCTATTCGATCGACATCCATCTGCGGCACGATCCGACCGCGCGGGAAGCCTTCGCCGAAACCCATGATCGGGCAGGACTTGGCGCACGAGGAACAGGACCGCATCATTTATCGCGCCAACCTTCTCGCCACGCTCCGTCGGCGCGAATTGAACCGAGTCGCCGGCCAGCTCTCCGACGAGCTGGGGATACCCTATGCCGAGGCCCGGCCGGGCGAGCGGATCGAGGGCGTCTATCGCCGTCCCGTCGAGATGGCGTCCGGCCGCTATGCGCTGATCGAAAAGAGCCGTGAGTTCACGCTGGTTCCGTGGCGGCCGGTGCTGGACCGCCACCTTGAGAAACAGGTGTCCAGCATCATGCGCGGCGACGGCATCAACTGGACCATCGGCCGGGGGCGCGGCGGACCGTCGATTTCATAGCAGGAGGATTGAATGGTGATGAGAACGTATATACCTTATCAGCACGCCCCAAATATGGAGTCGGCCGTGCCCAAAGATGCCGTCTTTACGATGAAGCTGGAACCCGATCTGCGGAACGCCTTCATGGCCGAAGCCGAAGCGACGGATCGACCGGCCTCGCAGATCGTGCGGGAGTTCATGCGCGACTTCGTTAAGCGCCGGCGCGATGAACGGGACTATGACGAGTTCCTGCGCCAGAAGGTCGAGGTTGCGCGGGCGTCGGTGCGGGCCGGCCGTGGTCGATCCAACGAAGAAGTCGAAGCCGATTTCTCCGCCCGCCGCGCCGAATTGCTGCGCCGGGCGGATGAGACGGGCGAGTGAAGGTCCGTTGGACGCCGGAAGCGGAACAGGATCGAGCCGAGATCATCGACTACATCGCCGAGGACAATCCGCGGGCGGCGGCGAGCATGGACGCGCTGTTCACCGAAGCGGCCGCCAAGCTCGCCGACTTCCCCCACATGGCGCGGCCGGGGAAGATTGCCGGCACGCGCGAATTGATCCCGCACGAAAATTACCGGCTGGTCTATCAGATCGAGGGCGGTGTCGTGTGGATTCTCACGCTGGTGCACACAGCGCGGCGCTGGCCGCCTCTGCCAGAGTAAGGCGACAGGCGGCGGCCGTGACCAGCCAGCCGGCGGCTTCGTCACGACAGGCTTTCGAGATAGGGCCGCATGACATTCTCGACCCGGCAGATGGTGGCGAAACACCGGAGGTCGGCGCGGCGCGCCTTGCTCTGGTATCGCGCCAATCTCCTCGCCACGCTCCGGCGACGCGAATTGAGCCGCGTCGCCGGCCAGCTCTCCGACGTGCTGGGGATAGCCTATGCCGTGGCCCGGCCGGGCGAGCAGACCGAGGGCGTCTATCGCCGCCCCGTCGAGCTGGCGTCCGGCCGCCATGCCCTGAGGGAAAAGAGCCGGGAGTTCACGTTGGTCCCGTGGCGGCCCGTTCTGGACCGCCATCTCGACCGGCCGGTGTCGGGGATCATGCGCGGCGACGCGATCAACTGGATCGTCGGCCGCCAGCGCAGCGGACCGTCGATTTCATGATCGGCGCAAAAGTGCATTGCCGAGTGACCGACCGGCAGCAAGACGCTAGACCAATGTTGGGAGGGAATAATGGCAAATGCACCGAATCTGCGCGCTGCCCTGGCGAGCGTTATCGCCGACTATCGCTCCGGCGAAATTCCGACGCCTGATGCTGCACATGTCGATCGCTGGATAAGCCAGTTTCACGAGGGCGTTCGAGATCCTAGTCCGGGTTACTTCGGCGAGGCGTTCAAGGCGTCCACTGGATTGACGCCGTTCCGGTTCATCCTCGAAAGGCGGGTGCGGCGGGCGAAAGAGCTTCTGCTGGATCGAGACATCCCGATCGCGGAAGTGGCCCTGCGCGTGGGGTTCGCGAACCAGAGCCATTTCACTGTGAACTTCAAGAAGCTCACCGGAAAGACGCCTTCTCGATTCCGCAACGACTCGATTTAGCTCGCGGTCGGCTTGTCCAAGATCGCCAGATAGCCGCGCAACAGCTTTATAGGATCGGTGCCGAGCGCGTTCGCCACTTCCACGAACTCCACCAGATCGAGCCGGCGTTCCCCGACTTCATATTTCGCCACAAAAGACTGGGGGCGCCGAAGCCGCACCGCTAGGTCAGCCTGTGTCATCTTCGCGTTCTTACGAGCGGCTATGAGCAAGTCTCGGAGTTTTTGCTGCTGTGGAGAACGAAGTGATCTGGGCATAAGGTCCGGCAGTTGATGAAGCCGGCACTTCCTCTGATCCCGTTTTCGGATTATCCCATAGTGGGATTTTCTTGGTGAGAGCTGTCATCTTGAAGGTCGGGATATGATCGAGTCAGAGCCGGCCATCGCCGACGAGGCCCCATGCACGGATAGGCTCACGTCATATGACGAGGCCCGGCTGATCCTCTACCTGCGGTTGCTCGATGCCGAAGCGGAGGGCGCCGACTGGCGGGAAGTCGCCCGCGTCGTGCTTCGGATGGACGCCACGGCGGAGCCGGAACGGGCTCGACGCTGCTGGGATACCCACCTCAAGCGGGCGAAATGGATTGCCGAGAGCTGCTACAATCGCCTGATGCGGTGAAGGCGTCCGACTCGGGCGCAGTTATTCGATCGCAGTTTGGGATGCCAAAGTGGACGGGGATTCCGGCCCCTCCAGCAGCGGTAAAAACATCGGTAGCTGCTCGAAACGGACCATCAACTTGGACACCGGCGCCCGGCACATGGTTCGAAATGCCTCAACGAACGGGAGCCACATCCGACAGAATCCGACAAAATCCGGCCAGAACCCGGCGAAAACCCGATAGGGGGGGGCGGGTTTCCCCGCCCCGCTCCTCAGAAGCCGTCCACCGCCTTGCTGACCAGGATGTTCACCGCGACGCGGCGGTTCTGCGCCTTGCCTTCGGGGGTGTCGTTGTCGGCCAGCGGGTCCGCTTCCGCCATGCCGGTCGGGGTCAGCATCCGGTAGGGCTTCCAGCCGCAGACCTGTTGCAGATAATTGACGACGCTCGCCGCCCGCTTCTCGGAGAGGCGCTGGTTCAGTTCGAGGCTGCCGGTGGAATCGGTATAGCCGACGACCAGCAGCAGGGCGTTTTCCATCATGTCCGCCTGGGTGGCGGCGGTGCAGAGGTCGCTTTTCGCCTGCGGCGAAAGCACGGCCTTGCCGGTGTCGAAGTTCACGTTCGTCGTGCTCTTGATGTTGTAGCGGTCGAGATCGCCCATGCGGCCGCGCAGCGCTTCGGTGGCGGCGGCGTTTTGGCCGATCGCCGCTTGCTGCTCGTCGAAGCGCTGGGCGGTGGCGTTGTGGATCATCGAGGCGGTCTTCAGATCCCGGTTTTGCAGGTTGATGCGGCTTGCCAGCAGCCGGTCGCCCGCTTGCAGGGTGCGGACCGTCACCGGCAGGCCGCTCAACAGCGCATCCGTCGCCAGCGTGTTGCGGCCGAGGCCGAGGAAGCCGCCGCTGGCGCTGATGCGGGTGCCTTCGTCGACGGTGACGACGGTGCTGGCGCCTTCGGCGGTCGTCACCCGCAACTGGTCGCCGTGGCGCGCGGAAATGATTCCCTTGATCTCCGGCCCCGCGGCCATCTCGGCCCTGTCGATCGCCGCGGTCGCCGCGGGCGCCGGCGAATCGGTCGGGATTTCGGCAGGGACTTCGGCGGCGACTCCGGCGGCGGCTTCGGCTGCTTCCGGCTGCGCCTCCGGATGGATGGTCACCGAAAGCCCCTGCTGGGGCTGCGCCGGTTGTTGCGCGGCGAGGCTTGCTGTTGCGGTTCCGGCCAGCATGGCGAACAGCAGCAGCGCGGCCGGACTTTTCGAAATGGCGATCATGGTGAAACTCCTTCGCAAACTCGATCGGTCGACTGTTCGGATCAACCTTTCGTAGGCATGAATATTTGCGACGACGGCAATGGTTGTGCCGATGATTCGGGCGTCTACTGCGGCGAACCGATGCGCCGCGCCTTTGGAATTGGCGCCTGCCTCGGGGCGGGAACCATTGTGCCCGTCACCGGCAAGGCATAGCATCAGCCGGCTCGGTTTGCTTGCGGAGAAGAATCATGCGGATGACAAAATGGCTGTTTCCGGCTGGCGCGGCGCTGGCGCTGGCGCTGTCGTTGCCGGGGGCGGGCTTTGCTCAGCAGCCGGGGCCGGTGTTCGACCGGCCGATCGCCAATGTGCCGGGAAAATCCATGGTCGCGGTGGAAGTGAATTATGCGCCGGGACAGAAATCGTCGAGCCACCGCCACGAGGGGTCGGCCTTCATCATGGCCTATGTGGTGTCGGGCGCCATCCGAAGCCAGGTGGATGACCAGCCGGTCCGCGTCTATCGCGCCGGCGAGACCTGGTATGAAAATCCCGGCGCCCACCATGTGCTGAGCGAAAACGCCAGCGCCACCGAGCCGGCGAAACTGCTGGCCGTCTTCGTGCTCGACAGCGACCACGGGCCGCTGACGCGGATGGACGGCGAATAGCGGGAAAGCCCGCCGCCGGCCCGCGCGCCCCTGGAAAGCGCGCGCGGGCCGGCGGCGGGCCTGTTCAGGCCCCCGTTCAGGCCCCTTATTCAGGCATTGGCCAGGCGGCGGCGGCGCGCGGCGAAGCCGACCAGGCCGAACCCGCCCAGCATCATCGCCCAGGTGGCCGGCTCGGGGATGCCGGGCGTGGTCGGCACCTGCGAGGCCGATTCGACGCCGAGGATGTCGAACGCCCAGTGGCTGTCGCGCGGGTTGTTCGCCACGTAGGAGATGTCGTCCCAGTTGCCGTACGAGCCATCCCAGTCGCCGTCGAGGGTGCTGGGGGCGAAGTTCGGATAGATCATCACGGCAACGCGATAGTCGCCGGCGTCGATCGAAGAACCGAAATAGGTGTCCCAGCACATGCCCGACACCGCGTCGGCGGCGACGAAGGCGCAGCCGCCGTCGTCGTTCTGGCCGACGTTCTGGCCGGTCGACAGGTCGAACAGCGCCAGGATCGGGTCGAAGCCGCCGCGGGCGATGGTGTTGCCCGCCGCGTTCACGCCGCCGGCATAGGACCAGGTGCGAAGCACGATGTTCGAGGTGGCGCCAACCGAGAAGTCGAAGAACTGCACTTCATCCGGGTTGGAAAGATTGCCGGTAAAGGAAAAATCGGCGGCCGTCGCCGGCACGGCCGCCGCAAGCGCCACGCCGAGCAGAAGCTTACATACTGTATTCAACACATCCTCCATTGTCCGCAGGCGCGGGCGGATGTCCGCCAGCACCGATCGCGACCCCGGCCAGAGCTTCCGGCCGTCAGATCAAGGCACATGGTGCAAACTTTGTGCCAGAATAAAATATAAATAAATCAATGTGTTGTTATTTTCGCCGGCGACTGTTTTCAGCAAATCCGTAAAGAAAATTTACAGTCGGGCGGGCTGAAATCCGCTCAGCCGGCGGAAACCGGCCGCGCCGTGGCGCGCGTCGTTTCGCCGTGCCGTTCGGCGATCGAAGCGCCGAGATAGGCGAGGGCATGGCAGAGGATGTGGAGGGCGCCGGCCGCCGCCATCAGCGCCGCCACCTGCGGGGCGGCGCTGCCGGTAAGGCTGATGCTGATGGCGGCGAACAGGATTTCCTTGTTGGGAACGAACGGCAGCCGCGTGACCAGCATGCGCAGCGCCCCCAGCACCACCCAGGTGCCGATGGCGATCATGGGCAGCGCCAGCACCCAGGCGAACAATAGCAGCGTCGACGCCACCAGCAGCCGCAGCGAATGCAGCAGGAACAACTGGGCATTCTCTTTCGCCGACAGGCTCAACACACGCCGGCTGAAGACGAGGATGGCGACGCTGACGGCCAGCACCAGCAGGAAGCCGGCGATCACCGGCCGCATGCTGGCGCCGGCGAAGGCCTGCTGCACCGTCGCCCCCTTGCCGAGCAGAATGGTGAGCAGCAGCAGGAACAGCGTCGCGGCGTTGCCGGCCAGGGCCGACGTCACCGCCACATCCTTGACGGCGGCCAGCGGCCCGGCGCGCAGGCGGCAGGCGCCCAGATTCTTCCGCGCCCAGAGGTAGAGATAGGCATCGCCCGAATGGCCGAGCACCGCCTCGTTCAGCACCCGCTTCTTCGAGAAAACGGCAAGCGAGCAGGGGGCGAGCGGCCACCAGCGACGGAAGATCACATAATCGTTCGCCGGCGTTGCCATATACGAGGCCGCAACCAGCAGATAGAAGAGCGGATTGGCCGGCAGCACCGCCAGCACTTCCTGCCAGCCGATCCTGAGCACCGAGCGGCCAAGCCAGAGCAGGATGGCGGCGGACAGCAGCAGCGACGCCAGCCGCTGCACGGCCGCCGGCACCAACGCGCCCCGTTCCCCGGAATCCGTGTTTTCCAGAACCGCCTCCGGCGTTTTCCGACCGTCAGCGGCGCGCACTAGCGCGCGGACAGCGCCCTGACAAGGCCCGACAAGACCCGACAAGGCGCCCGCCCGCCGCTCAGAGCGGGATGTTGTCGTGCTTCTTCCACGGGTTCTCCAGCGCCTTGCCGCGCAGTTTCCTGAGGCCGACGGCGATGCGCCGCCTCGTCGAGTGCGGCATGATCACTTCGTCGATGAAGCCCATGCTGGCGGCGACGAAGGGGTTGGCGAAGCGCGTTTCATATTCTTTGGTGCGCTCGGCGATCTTGTCGGCGTCGCCAAGGTCTTTTCGAAAGATGATCTCGACGGCGCCCTTCGCCCCCATGACGGCGATTTCGGCGGTCGGCCAGGCGTAGTTCAGGTCGCCGCGCAGATGTTTCGACGCCATCACGTCGTAGGCGCCGCCATAGGCCTTGCGGGTGATGACGGTGATCTTCGGCACCGTCGCTTCCGCATAGGCGAACAACAGCTTGGCGCCGTGCTTGATGATGCCATTATGTTCCTGCGCCACCCCCGGCAGGAAGCCCGGCACGTCGACGAAGGTGAGGATGGGAATGTTGAAGGCGTCGCAGAAACGCACAAAGCGCCCGGCCTTCTTGGAGGCATTGATGTCGAGGCAGCCGGCCAGCACCATCGGCTGGTTGGCGACGATGCCGACGGT